>JASHTP010000124.1 GCA_030040495.1 Alphaproteobacteria bacterium | reverse complement strand
AGCCGCGCAGATTGTCGCCGCCGACGAAGAAGCGATCCTCGATGCGCACGGTATCGTCGATGCCGTGGATGAAACCGCCTTCGCCGCTGAGGGTCAACACGTAGTAGGGCGCGAGCGGGTAGAAGTAACCGCCGCTGACGACGTTGCGGATGTAGCGCACGTCGCCGCCGAGCCCAGCGAGGTCGGTGGCGAGCTGGGCGAAATAGCCGGAGGTAGGATCGAGGCGGTTGTCGCGCTTGTCGTAGAGCAGCACCTGGCCCACCGCGGAGGTGTTGCGCGTGCCCGCCTCCTCTTGGATGTAACGCGAGGCGGTGGTCGCCACGTTGTTGATGGTATCCTTGCGCACTGTGTATTTGAGCGTCTGGCGCAGCGGCTCGGTGATCTGGTAGCCGGCGCGCAGCGTCGTGCCGGCGGTGAACTGGTCGTACTGGCCGATGAGTTGGTTGTTCTGGTTGATGACGAAGATGTCGAACCCCGCCGCGAGATTGCGCTCGAGGAAATAGGGATTGGTGAAGCTGAGATCGACCTGCTCGGTGCGCTGCGCGATAGTCGTGCCGATGCGCAGATCCTGACCGGTGCCCAGAAGGTTGCGCTCGCGGATCGAGATGTCGCCGAGGACGCCGTCGGTGGTCGAAAAGCCGACGCCGACCGAGAACTCGCCGGTCGACTGTTCTTCGACGTTGACGCCGATGACGGTCTTGTCGGGGGCGCTGCCGGGCTTGGTGGTGATGTCGACCTTCTTGAAGTAGCCGAGATTCTTGATGCGCTGCTCCGAGCGTTGCAGGCGCGAGGTGTTGAAGGCGTCGCCTTCGAGCAGCCGGAACTCGCGCCGGATCACCTTGTCGAGTGTGCGCACGTTGCCGGTGATGTCGATGCGCTCGACATAGACATGCGGCCCTTCCTTGACGTCGAAGGTGACGTCGATGGTGTGCGTGACTGGATCGCGCTTGATGCGCGGATCGATCTCGACGAACGCGTAGCCGCGATTGCCGAGCGCATCGGTCAGCGCCGAGATCGACTTGTCGACCTGGTCGGCGTTGTACCAATCGCCGGTGTGAACGGTGACCAGCGGCTTCAGCGCGGCGACCGGCACCTCCTTGATGGTGTTGGTCACGTCGATCTTGCCGAACTTGTAGCGCTCGCCCTCTTCGATGGTGAAGGTGATGAGGAATCCGTCGCGCTGCGGCGTCAGCTCCGCCACCGCCGAGACGACGCGAAAGTCGGCATACCCTTCCGACAGGTAGAACTTGCGCAGCAGCTCGCGGTCGTAGGTGAGCCGGTCGGGATCGTAGTTGTCGTCGCTGCTGAAGAACCGGTACCAGCGCGATTCCTTGGTCTGGATCACTTCGCGCAACCGGCTCGCGGGGAACATGTGGTTGCCGACGAAGTTGATGCTGCGTATGCCGGTGGTCGGCCCTTCGTCGATCTCGAAGACGAGATCGACCCGGTTCTGGCTGAGCGGGATGATCTTGGGCTCGACCTGGGCGGCAAAGCGGCTGTTGCGACGATAGAGATCGAGGATGCGCTTCACGTCCGCCTGCACCTTGCTGCGGGTGTAGACGGTGCGCGGCTTGAGCTGCAGCTCCTGATTCAGGGTCTCGTCGCTCAACTTGTGGTTGCCTTCGAAGGCAATGCGGTTGATGACGGGATTCTCGACCACTCTCACGACCAGCGCGTTGCCCTCGCGGCGCAAGGTCACGTCGGCGAACAGGCCGGTGGCGAACAGGCTCTTCAGCGACTTGTCGAGCTTGTCGGGGTCGAAGGGGTCGCCGGGCTGCACCTGCATGTAGGAGCGTACCGTCTCCGGCTCGACGCGCTGGGTCCCCTCGATGCGGATCTCGGCGATGTTACCGCCCGACGGTACTTGCGCGGCGCTCTGCCGCACCGGCAGAACGGCCATTCCGGTCGCGCCCGCGACGCCGACGCAGACCGCTGCAACCGCCAAGTTCCGCCGCAATACTCCCCCCGCCTAAGAAACGCCGACGGCCATCGGCTCCAGATGATGCGCCCGGTTATGAGCTCCAGGACTTGGAGATTCGCACCAGATCGTTCCAGGTGGCGAAAACCATCAACATGAGCACCAAGGCCAAGCCGAGACGGAAGCCAAATTCCTGCGCGCGCTGACTGAGCGGTTTTCCGCGAATGGCCTCAGCGGCATAGAACAGGAGATGACCGCCGTCAAGGACGGGGATGGGGAAGAGGTTGATGAGTCCGAGATTGATCGACAGCATGGCGGCGAAGCCGAGCAGCGGGATGAAGCCCTCCTGCGCCACCGCGCCCGAAAGCTGGAAGATGCCGATCGGCCCGCTGATGTCGTCGCTCGAGCGCAGGCCGATGACCATCTGCCACACCGCCTTGAGGGTGGCGGTGGTGAGGTACCAGGCCTCGTTGGCCGCGTACCAGACCGCGGCGACGGGGTTGCGCCGGATGAAATCGACGCCCTTGCGGCCGATGCCGAGCCGCGCGATCTGGTGGGTGAAGCCCAGCCGGTCGGTCTCCATCGTCACCTTGGGCGTGACGCGGATGTCGATCTCGGCCCCGCCGCGCTTCACCGCCAGGTCGAGCGGCGTGCCGGTGTTGACCTCGACAATGCGCTGGATCGTCTCGAAGCTGTCGACCGGCTGGCCGTCGATGGCGACGATGACGTCGCCGGACTTGATGCCGGCCGCCTCGGCGGCACTGCCAGGCAGCACCTGGCCGACATCGGGCGGGGAAACTTGCTGGCCGCGCACGACGATGATGACGCTGAGCAGCAGCACCGCCAGGATGAAATTGGCGATCGGTCCGGCGGCGACGACGGCGACCCGCTGTAGCAGCCGCTTGTGGTGGAAAGAGACCGCCCTCTCCGCCTCGGTCATCTCCTGCAGATGCTCGCCCGGCAGCGAGCCCGGGTCGGCGTCGCCGAACATCTTGACGAAGCCGCCAAGCGGCACGGCGCTGAACTTCCACCGCGTCCCGGCGCGATCGTTCCAGCCGAAAAGCTCCGGACCGAAGCCGATGGAGAAGGTCTCGACGCGCACGCCGTTGCGCCGGGCCACTAGGTAGTGACCGAGCTCGTGCACGAACACCAGCACCGTCAGCACCAGCAGGAACGAGACGAGGTGGCCGAGGCCGCCGGTCAACCAGAGCATGAGGGGGAATCCGTCCTTTCAGGGGCAGCAGGGCGAATAGGGTCGAAACGAGAGTGTACGCTCTTTTTGTCAATAATGTGGACAGCGCGTCGATCCGTTTACCATAGCAGAGGGCTCCGGCCGGTGCCGAGGGTGACCGCCCCGGCCACCAGCGAGGCCGCCAGCAGCCCGTCGACCCGGTCGAGCAGTCCGCCGTGCCCGGGGATCAGGCGGCTCGCATCCTTGACCCCGAAATGGCGCTTGGCCGCGGATTCCGCAAGGTCGCCGAACTGAGCTGCGACACCGAGCGCCAGGCTCGCCGCCACCAGCGCCGCCGGATGCGCGGTCCCGGCCACTAGTCCGGCCAGCCAGCCGACCACGCCGGCACAGGCCACCCCCCCGGCGAAGCCGGCCCAGGTCTTGTTGGGGCTGAGCTGCGGCGCCAGTTTCGGCCCGCCGATGGCGCGGCCGCTGACATAGGCGGCGCTGTCATTGGCCCACACCGCCGCCAGCAGCCAGAGGGTCGTTTCCCGCCCGCCGGTGGGCAATCGGGCAAGCGCCAGGAAGGCCACCGCGCCCAGCGCCAGCCAGACCGTCCCGATCGCCGCCCAAAGCGGCTCGGCCTTGCCGGTCCCGGCGGCGGCGGCGAACACCAGTACACCGCCGGCGGCGGCGGCGAGGCCGGCCGGCCCGGGGCCGGCGCCGAAGCCGACCAGGCCGATGGCAGCGATGCCAGTGGCGGCGACCAGCGCGCCTAAGGCCCCGAAGCGGCCGCGCCCGAACAGCCGGGCCCATTCCCAGCTCATCACGACGACCGCCAGCAGCATCAGCGCCAGCAGCCAGGGCCCGCCCAGCCAGACCGCTGCCAGGGTCAGCGGCCCGAGCACCGCCGCCGAAGCGAGGCGCAGGAGCAGCGGGCTCAGGCTAGCGCGTGCCAACGGAGGCGCCGTAGCGGCGTTCGCGGCCGTGATACTCGCGCAGCGCCGTCTTCAGGTCGGCCTCGCCGAAATCGGGCCACAGGGTCGGGATGAAGACCAGCTCGGCATAGGCGCTCTGCCAGAGCAGGAAATTGCTCATGCGCTGCTCGCCGCTGGTGCGGATGACGAGGTCGGGGTCGGGCATCCCGGCGGTGAACAGGTGGCGCTCGAAGAGCGCCTCGTCGACCTGCTCCGGCGCGAGCGCGCCGTCGCGCACCGCAACGGCGATGGCGCGGGCCGCCGCGGCGATCTCCGCGCGCCCGCCATAGGAGAGCGCGATGGTGAGCGTGAGCCCGCCATTGTCGGCGGTGAGCGCCTCGGCATTGTCGATGAGACCGACGATGTCGGCGGCAAGCCGGGTGCGGTCGCCGATGACGCGCAGCCGCACCCCGTTGGCGTGGAGCTCGGCGATCTCGGCGCGGATGTAGTGGCGCAGCAGCCCCATGAGGTCGCCGACCTCGTCCGCCGGCCGCTTCCAATTCTCCGAGGAGAAGCCGAACAGCGTCAGATAGGCGATGCCGAGCTCTCCCGCCGCCTTGACGGCGCGCCGCACGGCTTCGGCGCCGCGACGGTGGCCGGCGATGCGCGGCAGGCCGCGCGCCTTCGCCCAGCGGCCGTTGCCGTCCATGATGATGGCGACATGGGCGGGCGGCGGCGGCAATGGGGCGGGCGGAACGGGATCCATGGCGCTCAGACCTGGAGGATCTCCTTGTCCTTCTGCGCCAGCAGCGTATCGACCTTCTTGATCGTCTCGTCGGTCAACGTCTGGATGTCCTTGTCGAGCTTGCGGTGCTGGTCCTGGGTGATCTTGTGGTCCTTCTCCTGCTTCTTCAGCAGGTCCATGCCGTCGCGCCGCACGTTGCGCACCGAGACGCGCGCCTGCTCGGCATATTTGGCGGCGACCTTGGTGAGCTCCTTGCGCCGCTCCTCATTGAGGTCGGGGAT
>JASHTP010000123.1 GCA_030040495.1 Alphaproteobacteria bacterium | reverse complement strand
GCTGGCGCGATCGAGCCGGACTTCCTCGCCGCCGCCGGCCGAGAGCGCGGCGTTCAACCCTGCCAGCAAGCCCTGCGCCGCCGCCTCTTCATAGCCGGTGGTGCCGTTGATCTGGCCGGCCAGGAAAAGGCCGGGCACGCGGCGCGTCTCCAGGGTCGGCCGCAGCTCGCGCGGGTCGATGAAATCATACTCGATGGCGTAGCCCGGCCGCGTCATCCGCGCTCGTTCCAGCCCCGGAATGGTCGCCAGCAGCGCGAGCTGCACCTCGCGCGGCAGCGAGGTCGAGATGCCGTTGGGATAGATCGTGTCGTCGTGGAGCCCCTCCGGCTCGAGAAATATCTGATGGCGCTGGCGGTCGGCGAAGCGCACCACCTTGTCTTCGATCGACGGGCAATAACGCGGCCCGACCCCTTCGATCTGGCCGGAATAGATCGGCGACAGGTGCAAACTGGCGCAAATCACCGCGTGGCTCGCCGGCGTGGTCGCGGTGATGTGGCAGGGGCGCTGCGGTGTGGTGATCCGCTCGGTGAGGAAGGAGAAAGGCGGCGGCGGCTCGTCGCCGGGCTGTGCCTCGAGCCCGGCCCAGTCGATCGTCCTGCCATCGAGCCGCGGCGGCGTCCCGGTCTTGAGCCGGCCGAGGCGGAACCCGGCCCGCCGCAGGGTCTCCGAGAGACCGAGCGACGGCGCCTCGCCGACCCGGCCGGCCGGGATCTTTTCGGTGCCGATATAAATGAGCCCGCGCAGGAAGGTGCCGGTGGTCAGCACCACCCGGCCGGCGGCGATCGCCTCCCCTTCGGCCGTCAGCACCCCGGCAACCCGGCCGGCGCTGTCAAGCAGTAGGTCCTCGGCCGCCGCGGCGCGCAAGGCGAGGTTCGGCTGCCCGGCGAGCAGGCTTTGCATGGCCTGCCGGTAAAGCTTGCGGTCGGCCTGCGCCCGGGGCCCGCGGACCGCCGGACCCTTGCTGCGGTTGAGCAGGCGGAACTGGATGCCGGCCTGGTCGATGGCCCGGCCCATCACCCCATCGAGCGCGTCGATCTCGCGCACGAGATGGCCTTTGGCGAGCCCGCCGATGGCGGGATTGCACGACATTTCGCCGATGGTCTCGAGCTTGTGCGTCAGCAGCAAGGTGCGGGCGCCAAGCCGCGCCGCCGCCGCCGCCGCCTCGCAGCCGGCATGCCCGCCGCCGATGACGATGACATCGAACCCTGACATGGCATTATTCTAGCGGGTCAGTGCCGGTCGCGGAAAGGCCCGTCCCTTAATCCCCGACATCCCCAGCCTGTGGATGTTTCACGTGAAACATTCGTCCATATCTTGATTCGCCTGGACCCGCGCGGCGACATGTTGCGGCCAGGCCATGGTCCAGCGTCGCCCTATAGGAACTGGACGATGGCGGCCAGCGACCGCTCGCCATACCCCCAATATCGGTGCAACCACGAAGCCCCCGACCAGGATGGCCACCGCCGCGCCGGCAAAGACCCGAATCCCCGTGCGTGCCAGCCCAACCCCAAACACGTGCCGGAACCAGACGAGCTCCAGAACAGTGGCGCCAAGGGCCAGAACGCTCAAGGCAAGTTGCGAGACGATCACGAGCTTGTTGGTCATGGCCGCGTCCATCGCCGCCATGAACTGGGGATCGCCCAAGGCGTTGACGTCGGCGGATAGCAGCGCCGGACCGACCAGCAAGGTGACCGGCAAGTAAAAGATCGCCAAGATCGGCGTAAACAACCCGTTGCTATAATAAAACACCGCATAAGTCGAGCCAAACTGTACCGTTGACCCCATAATCTTCATTGCCGAATGTATAATGCAAAATCCAAACAACATGTTAGCAAGGCAGTCGACAACGAATATTGCCTGTGCAGATCGGTTTTTCGGGAAACGAAAACAGGAATATTGATGAGATAGGTCATGACGATGCCGGCGACGAGAAACTTACTTGCGCGCCCGAGGTCGGGGCGCGATGTCAGCTCCAACACGTCGATGAAGCTCAAGGGCCGCCGCACGATCAGCCAGGTGCCGCGACCGTAGGTCGCGACCGCATCGAGCACGCCGCCAACCACCGGTATGTCCGCCAGCTGCTGCAGCCACTCGCGTTTGATCGTCGGTTGCTCCGTCATGCGCTCCCCCTCGCACAGGACGACAGCAAGAATCCTATCCTTCAGCTGCACCTTATTCGGCAAGGACCGGTTTGGAGCGGAGCATCTCTCCAGCCGCCGAAAATTCCCGTCCGCAGTCTCCGACGCATATATAGTGGTCGGGCTACCCCGAAAAGACGCTGGCAAGCCAGGCGAGCATCGCAAACACCAGGGCGAACGCGCCAGGCCGGCCGACCAGGGACAGCCAAGCCGCCGGTGAAAGGTGCGGTAGCTCGCCAAGGACCGAGGCAACGACAAGCACGTCCAGCGCCCAAGGCACCGACAGAAACAGCCACAGCCTGAAGAAGCCGCTCTTGGTTTTCATCGTACCCGACGCGGCAGCACACGCAATCGTGCGGCTATCTTTGTTTCGAATAACTTCCACAACCGCCATGGGCGAGCTTGTGGCCCAATGCCGAAAAATTGATTAGAAACGGCCGAATTCCCATCGAAACGGGCTCCCGGCAGCTATGTTCTGGCGCCCAGCCCATTTAATTGAGCTTTGGGAAACGAGCGCCGTTTTTCCCAAGGCAGCGGCGCTCAAATGGGAAATCGCCGCTAGATTACAATACTACGCCGTCTCCGGCGCCAGCTAAAAGTACTCGTGCCCGCGGGACGCGCCACTCACTCGATCATATGCGCTGGATCCACCCATAGGAAGAATTCCTTTCGCGAATTCCGCGCGAATGCCCGCCTTGATCGGCGCAAGTTCAATCGGCTCGAATATATTTAGTGACGGCTACGGCGCGATTATAACATTCCCATCATTTTCCAATACAGAACTCGCGAAAAATGATATCCAGCATGTCCTCGACGTCGACCCTTCCGGTGATGCGGCCGAGGGCACGGGTGGCGGCGCGCAGATCCTCGGCGGCGAGCTCGGCAAGGGCGGCGCGGGCAAACCGGTCTAGCGCGGCGACGCACTCCTCGAGCGCCTGGCGGTGCCGCGCCCGGGTGATGAGCGGTGCCGCGCCTGGCGCGAAGCGGCGCGCCACCTCGTCTTCGAGGCGCATCAGCAGGCCGCCCATGCCCTCGCCCGTGCGCACCGAGAGGCGCAGCGCCGGCCCCGCCCCCAGCCCATCGGCCCAGCGCCCGCCATCGGCCGGCTCGAGATCGATCTTGTTGGCGACCAGGATGGCCGCGTCGTCGATCAGCCCGGCGAGCGACGCGGCCTCTTCCTGCCGGCTCGCATCGACCACGACCAGGCGCAAATCCGCCGCTTCCGCCCGGGCGCGGGCACGCCGCACGCCTTCCGCCTCGATCTCGTCCCCGGCCTCGCGCAGCCCCGCCGTGTCGGCCAGCAGCACGGGATAGCCGCCGAGGTCGAGCGCCACCTCGATGATATCGCGGGTGGTCCCGGCGCTGGCGGCGGTGATGGCGACGTCGCGGCGCGCCAGCGCGTTCATCAGGCTGGATTTGCCGGCATTGGGCGGGCCGATGATGGCGACCGCGACGCCGTCGCGCAGCCGCTCGCCGCGATTGCCGTCGGCGAGATGGGCGGCGATCTCGCCGCGCAAAGACGCCGCCTCGGCGGCGACGCTGCGCCACAGCTCCGGCGGCAGCCCCTCTTCGGGAAAATCGATCTCGGCTTCGAGCCGCGCCAGCGCACGCAGCAGCCGCTCGCGCCAGCCCTCGTAAAGCCGGCCGAGCTCGCCCTCGAGCTGGCGCAGCGCCTGCCGGCGTTGCGCCGCGGTCTCGGCGGCGACGAGATCGGCCAGCCCCTCGGCCGCGGTCAGATCGAGCTTACCGTGCTCGAAGGCGCGGCGCGTGAACTCGCCGGGCTCGGCCGGGCGCAGTCCCGGCAGCCGCGCCAGAGCCGCCAGCAGCGCCGCCACCACGGCGCGGCTGCCATGCACCTGCAGCTCCGCCACCTCCTCGCCGGTGACGCTGCGCGGCGCCGGGAACAGCAGCATCAGCCCGTCATCGATCGCCTCGCCGCTTTGCGGGTCGCGGAACTGCGCCAGGGTCGCGCGCCGCGGCGGCGGCTTCTTGCCGGCCAGCGCTTCGAGCGCCGCGCCCGCCTCGGGTCCGGACAGCCGCAGCACGGCGATGCCGGCGCGGCCCGGCGCGGTGGCGAGCGCGAAGATGGTGTCGGTCACGGCCGATGCGTCGCGCACCGCGGCCGGGATGTCAACGCCGAGCGTCGGAAGCCGGCGGCCGCTACTCGCCGGGCGGCTTCTGCTCCGGCAGCAGCATCAGCCGCGGGACGCGGCCGCCGCGGACGAGATGGGTATCGAGGATCTCGTCGATGTCTTCGGTGCTGTGGTAGCTGTACCAGACGCCTTCGGGATAGATCACCATGGTCGGGCCGAGCTCGCAGCGGTCGAGGCAGCCGGCGGCGTTGATGCGCACATTTTCGAGGCCCAGCTCCTTGGCGCGCACCTTCATGTAATTGCGCAGCTTCTCGCTTCCCTTCGCGCTGCAGCAGCCGCGCGGATGGCCCGGCGGCCGCGTATTGGTGCAGCAGAAGACGTGCTGGCGGTAGAAAAGCGCGGGATCGGCTGGCATGGCGGGGAATCGATAGGGTTGGCGCGGCGGCGGCACGCCACAGTATAGTCGGAACGCTCCGGGCGCAATGCGCCGCCCGCTCCAAGGAGCCTGTCGCCGACGATGAACCGCAACGCGCTCGCCGACGAGACCAGCCCCTACCTGCTGCAGCACAAGGACAACCCGGTGCACTGGCAGGCCTGGAGCCCGGCGGCGCTCGCGGCGGCGCGGGCGGCGGACAAGCCGATCCTGCTCTCGGTCGGCTACGCCGCCTGCCACTGGTGCCATGTCATGGCGCATGAGTGCTTCGAGGATCCGGTGATCGCCGCGCTGATGAACGAGCTCTTCGTCTCCATCAAGGTCGATCGCGAGGAGCGTCCCGACCTCGATGCCATCTATCAGCACGCGCTGGCGCTGCTGGGCGAGCAGGGCGGCTGGCCGCTCACCATGTTCCTGACGCCGGCGGGCGAGCCGTTCTGGGGCGGGACCTATTTCCCGCCGACCGCGCGCTGGGGACGGCCCGGCTTTCCCGAGGTGCTGCACGCCATCCACAACGCCTACCGCAACGAGCGCGACGCGGTGGCGCAGAATGTCGGCGCGCTGAAAGGCGCGCTGGCGCGGCTCTCCACGCCGCAAGCCGGCGACGCGCTCACGCTCGACGACACCGACCGCATCGCCGAGCGGCTGGCGCGCGAGATCGATCCCTTCAACGGCGGCATCGGCGATGCGCCGAAATTCCCGCAGACCGGCCTCGTCGAGCTGCTCTGGCGCGCCTGGAAGCGCACCCGGCAGGAACCGCTCCGCCACGCCGTCGAGCTCACCCTCGACCACATCTCGCAAGGCGGCATCTACGATCACCTCGGCGGCGGCTATGCGCGCTACGCCGTCGACGCGCGCTGGCTGGTGCCGCATTTCGAGAAGATGCTCTACGACAATGCGCAGCTCCTGGCGTTGCTGACGCTGGTCTGGCAGGACACGGAGAAGGGCCTCTACGCGCTGCGCGTCGCCGAGACCGTCGCCTGGCTCGAGCGCGAGATGCTGACGGCGGAAGGCGCCTTCGCCTCGAGCCTCGACGCCGACAGCGAGCATGAGGAAGGCAAGTTCTACGTCTGGAGCGAGGCCGAGATCGACCGGCTGCTCGGCGCCCGCGCCGCGCGCTTCAAAGAGATCTACGACGCGACCCCGGGCGGCAACTGGGAAGGGCGTACCATCCTCAACCGCCTCGGCCATGTCGCCCTCGCCGATCCCGCGACCGAGATGGAGCTCGCCCGGTGCCGCGCCCTGCTGCTGGAAGCGCGCGCGGCGCGCGTCCGCCCCGGGCTCGACGACAAGGTGCTGGCGGATTGGAACGGGCTCGCGATCGCCGCGCTCGCCGACGCCGCCATCGTCTTCGAGCGGCCGGAATGGCTCGCCCGCGCCCGCGCTGCCTTCGCCTTCGTCCTCGACGGCATGAGCGACGGCGAGGGCCGCCTCTGCCACGCTTGGCGCGCCGGCCGCAAGCGCCACGCCGCCCTGCTCGACGATTACGCCAACATGGCGCGCGCGGCGCTGGCGCTCTTCGAAGCGACCGGCGCGACGCCCTATCTCGCCGCGGCGCGGCGCTGGGTCGGCATCGCCGACGCCCATTACTGGGACGCCGAGGGCGGCGCCTATTTCTTCACCGCCGACGACACCGAGGCGCTCATCACCCGCACCAAGACGGCGCAGGACAACCCGAATCCGTCCGGCAACGGCGTCATGGTCGGCGTGCTGGCGCGGCTCTTCCATCTCACCGGCGACGACGCCTATCGCGCGCGCGCCGAGCGCATCGTCGCCGCCTTCGGCGGCGATCTCCGCCGGCAGGTGTTCGGCTTCGCCGCGCTCATCAACGGCAATGAGCTGCTGCAGCGCGCGGTGCAGATCGTCATCCGCGGCCGGCGGGGCGAGGCCGGCACCGACGCGTTGCTGCGCGCCGTCGCCGGCGTCGGCCTGCCGAACAAGGTGCTGAGCGTGGTCGCGCCCGAGGCCGAGCTTCCCGCCGCCCATCCCGCCTTCGGCAAGACCCAGCTCGACGGCCGCGCCACCGCCTATGTCTGCGTCGGACCGGTCTGCTCGCTGCCGCTCGCCGATCCCGCGGCGCTCGCCGCCGATCTCGCGGCGCGTCGCTGAGCGCCATGCCGCGGCTCTCGCTCGAAAGCCCGCTCGGCCGCCTGAGCCTCTTCGAAGAGGACGAGCAGCTCACCGCGCTCGACTGGGGCGCCAAGCGCTCGACCGGCGAGCCCACCGCGCTGCTGCTGCGCGCCAAGCGCCAGCTCGAGGCCTATTTCGCCGGCAAGCTCACGGAATTCGATTTGCCGCTGGCGCCGCGCGGCTCGGTTTTCGAGCGCGAGGTCTGGCGGCTGATGCAGGAGATCCCTTACGGCGAGACCCGCAGCTACGGCGATCTCGCCGGCGCGCTCGGCGCGGCGCCGCGCGCGGTGGGCCAGGCCTGCGGCCGCAACCCGCTGCCCATCCTCATCCCCTGCCACCGCGTGCTCGCCGCCGGCGGCGCGCTCGGCGGCTATAGCGGCGGCCGCGGCGTCGACACCAAGCGCCGGCTTCTCATCCTCGAAGGGGCGCTGCTGGTCTGACGGAGCCCGCGATGCCGCCTGCCGTCCCTTTTCGCATCGTTCTTTGGGTCACGCTGACCAGCATTGCACTCGGCGCGCTGTTCGGCGCTGCCGAAGGGCGCGCCTTGGGCGACGCCAGCGGCGGCCTCCCTTTGCGCGGCGCGCTCGATGGCGGGCTCGCCGGCGGCGCCATTTCGAGCTTCGAGTTCTTCGTGCGGCGCGGCCCGCGCAGCACCTTCTTCCGCAACCTGCCCTTCATGCCGCATCTGACGGTCCGCGCGCTCGCCTATGTCATCATCATCCTGCTCGCGCTGTCGATCGGGCATTGGCTCACTCCGATCGCCGGCGAACGCGTCCCCATCCGTCGCGCCGAGATCGTCTTCTCCGTCGCGGTAAGCGTCGGCTTCGCCTTGTATTTCAGCGTCGACCGCCTGCTCGGGCCGGGCGTGTTCTTCAGCTTCGCCGCCGGCCGCTATCACCAGCCGCGGCTCGAGACGCGCGCGCTGCTGCTCGTCGACATGGAGGGCTCGACCGCGATTGCCGAGCGGCTCGGCGAGCTCCGCTTCCTCACGCTGCTCAACCGCTTCATCGGCGATCTCAGCCAGGCGATCGCCGACGAAGGCGGCGAGATCCACAAATATGTCGGCGACGAGATCATCGCCACCTGGAAGCTGAAGCGCGCCGGCGCCGCCAGCGCGGCGGTGCGCGCCTGCTTCGCCGCGCGCGCCCGCCTCGCGGCGCGCGCCGGCGAGTATCAGCGCGAGTTCGGCCTCAAGCCCGATTTCCGCGCCGCGCTCCACTGCGGCCCGGTGGTGCTGGGCGAGCTTGGCGCCTTCAAGATGGAGATCGCGCTCATCGGCGACACGATGAACACCGCCTCGCGCATCGAGCAGGCCTGCCGCGACACCGGTCATCGCGTGCTCGCCTCCGCGGCCTTCCTCGACCGCGTCGCCGATCTCCCCGCCGGCATCGCCAAAGAAGCGCTGGGCACGCTCCGGCTGCGCGGCAAGGAGACGGCGCTCGAGGTCTTCGCGCTCGAGGCCGCGAGCTAACGCTCGGGCTTCGGCTCGACCAGGCGCAACAGACTGACGAGCGCGGCGACCACGGCGAAGCCCGAGGCCGCCACCAGCGCCAGCCCGGTGCCGTTGTCGCCGGCGATGCCGAAGGCGAGCGCAACCAGTGCCGCGCCGATGCTTTGCCCGAGGAGACGCGCCGTGCCGAGCATGCCGCTGGCGCCGCCGCTGCGCTCGCGTGGCGCGGCGTTGATGATCGCGCGGTTGTTGGGCGACTGGAACAGGCCGAAGCCGAGGCCGCAGACCGCCATCCGCCACGCGATGTCGAAGGACGACGGGTGGCCCGGCAGCAGCGCCAACAGACCGACGCCGACGCCGAACGCGGCCAGCCCGATGCCGCCCAGCATCCCGGCCGAATAACGGTCGGCGAGGCGCCGGGCGATCGGCGCCACCACCGCGGTCATCAGCGGCCACGGCGTCATCAGCAGCCCGGTCGCCACCGCCGAGCGGCCGAGCACGTCCTGCAGGAAGAACGGCAATGCCACATAGGCCATCATCTGGGCGACGAACGAGCATACCGAGGTGGCGACCGA
>JASHTP010000122.1 GCA_030040495.1 Alphaproteobacteria bacterium | reverse complement strand
CGGCGAGCCGTTGTTCGCGGCCAGCATGGTGTTGCGGATGTCGTCCATCGAGTGGATCAGGCCGACGCCGCGGACGATCGCCGCCTGCGGCCCGAAATTGACCGTCTGGCCGCCGACGTTGATGTTGCTGTTGTTGAGCGCCTGCAGCACCTGCTGCAGGCCGAGGCCGTAATCGACGAGCTTGTCGAGATCGACGGCGACCTCGTAGGTCTTGGTCATGCCGCCCCAGCCATTGACGTCGATGACGCCGGGCACCGCCTTGAAGCGGCGCTCGAGGATCCAGTCCTGGATCGTCTTGAGGTCGGTGACGGAGTAGCCCGGCGGCCCCACGACGCGGTAGCGGTAGATCTCGCCGATCGGGCCCTCCGGCGAGATCTGCGGCTGGGCGCCGTTGGGCACCGGCGACAGTGTCGACAGGCGGTCGATCACCCGTTGCTTCGCCTGTTCGTAAGTGACGTCGCGGGTGAACTGGACCTTCACGTCGCTGAGGCCGAAGAGCGAGATGGTCCGCACCGAGGTGACGTGCGGGATGCCCGCCATCTGGATCTCGGTCGGGCTGGTGATGCCGTGCTCGATCTCCTCGGCCGACTGGCCGGCGCTCTGGGTGACGATGTCGACGAGCGGCGGCACCGGGACTGGATAGGCCTCAATGTCGAGCTTGAGGAAGGCGACCACGCCTGCGCCGAACAGGGCGAACAGCAGGAGCACGACCAAAATGCGCTGCTTCAGCGCGAAAGTGACGAGCGCGTTCATGTCGTCCGTTCCGTCCGCTCACTCCCGCTGCGCGGCACGATTGATGAACGGGCTGCCCTTGGTGACCACCGTTTCGCCGGGCGGATGTCGTGCATGCTTCTTCACCTCCAGCGATGCGATCGGGACGGCGCGGCGGGATCGACCCGTTACCGCAGCGCGAGCTCCCGCGACGCCGTGCCGATATTGTCGCCGGCAAGTCAACTTGTCGGGTCGGACAATAATGATTTCGATCACCAAAGGATAATCAATTGTTCATACAAGATGTTGCATCGCAATATAAAGAATGCATAAACAGAAAATCGGCCGTGCCCGGCCTGGCGCAAATCATTCGCGTCGGCTGCACGAGTCGTCGCCAAAGCCTTACGCGAAACTTACGCGGCGGGAGAGCCTCGCGGACTGGCGTTTCTCGACGACGCAACTGCGAAGCAACTGCACGCGGCCGGGCATGGCACGGTAGACGGAATCGATCACGGGTGTGGGTTGCGCCGGTCGCAAGCGGAGTCGGCAGCGGTGACGCGGCAACAGCGTTCATGCAATGACGACAGCACCGAATCTTCTCGCGACCGGCGCGGCTCTGATGATTCGCGGTTCGTCGAGCGCCTCGGCGAGTCCGGGCGCCAAGCGAGGCTCAGCCCAGATGCGGCGCTCTCAGCTTGACGAGGATCATCGCCGCGACGAGAAGATTGAGCGCCGTCACAATGATCGCAACCTTGACGGCGAGCGGCATCGCCGATTTGTCGCCGACGGACAGGTCGAGCGTCGGCACCTCGACAAGGCGACCGGCGCTGTCGCGTTGAGACACATTCGCGCTCGTTCTCATCATCGGGGCCATCCCGCGCGGCAATCGCAAGCTAAACCTTAGGTTGCGAGCCCATAAAAAATCGAGACGCGGGGTTCGACGGCGCGGTGAAAATTACATGAAAATTACGCGGAAAAATCTGCGAATATTGCGAAAGACTGCCGCTGGATGCCGCACGGACCGGCAACGCTAGGCTGCCGGCGCCCGCCGTTTCAGGAGATGCATCGACAGGAAGCTCAGCACCTCCTCCTCCTTCTGATTCTTGATGCGGTAGGCGATGCGCAGGATGCCGCGGTCGGGCTTGGAGCGCGACGGCGTCTTCTCCCTCACTTCGATCTCGGTATGAAGCGTGTCGCCCGGCCGCACCGGCTTGAGCCAGCGCAGCTCGTCGAAGCCGGGCGAGCCCATGCTGGCGACGCGGAAGATGCCGGTCTCGAGCACCATGCGGAAGCCGAGCGCCAGCGTCTGGAAGCCGCTGGCGATGAGCCCGCCGTAATTGCTCTGCCGCGCCGCCTCGACGTCGATGTGGAAAGGCTGCGGGTCGTAGGTCATGGCGAAGCCGATGATCATGCTCTCGGTCAGCGTCACGCCGCGCGTGATGAAGCGCTCGCCCACCGAGAAATCGTCGAAATACCGGTCGATCATGGCTCAACGGTCCCCGTCGAAAGAGTCGCCATAGAGGCAGGAAGACACAGGGGAGGAACGATATCGGCGCGCTGCGCACGCCAAAAAATCCCCTCGCCGCCTGCGTGCCTCTGCGGTCGCCGTGAAATCAGCCGATAGCAGCGGCGATCGCCGCGCCGAGCTCCTTGGTCGAGGCCTTGCCGCCGAGATCGGGGGTCTTGGGCGCCGCGGGGTTGGCGAGCGCCGCCTCGATCGCCTTCTCGATCGCGTCGGCGGCCGCGGTCTCGCCGAAATGGGCGAGCATCATCGCCCCCGACCAGATCTGGCCGATCGGATTGGCGATACCCTTGCCGTAGATATCCGGCGCCGAGCCGTGCACCGGCTCGAACATGGAGGGAAACTCTCGCTCGGGGTTGATGTTGGCCGAGGGCGCGATGCCGATCGAGCCCACCACCGCCGGGCCGAGATCGCTGAGGATGTCGCCGAACAGGTTCGAGCCCACCACCACGTCGAACCAATGCGGGTTGCGCACGAAATGCGCGGTCAGGATGTCGATGTGGTACTGGTCGGTCCTGACCTCGGGATAGTTCTTGCCCATGGCGACGAAGCGCTCGTCCCAATAGGGCATGGTGTGGATGATGCCGTTCGACTTGGTCGCCGAGGTCACGTGCTTCTTGCGCTTCATCGCGAGCTCGAAGGCGAAGCGCATGATGCGGTCGCAGCCCTGGCGGGTGAACACGGTCTGCTGCATCGCCATCTCGAGCGGCGTGCCGACATAGAGCCGCCCGCCGATCTCGGAGTACTCGCCCTCGTTGTTCTCGCGCACGACGTAGAAGTCGATCTCGCCGGGCTTGCGGTTCTTGAGCGGCGAGTCGACGCCGGCGAGCAGCCGGATCGGCCGCAGATTGACGTATTGCCGGAAGCCGCGGCGTAGCGGGATGAGGAGGCCCCAGAGCGAGACATGGTCGGGGACGCCGGGATAGCCCACCGCGCCGAGGAAGACGCCGTGCATCGCGCGGAGCTGCTCGAGCCCGTCGGCCGGCATCATCGCGCCGGTCTTGGCGTAGCGCTCGCAGCTCCAGTCATAGTGCCGCCATTGCAGCTCGAAGCCGAAGCGCCGCGCCGCAGCCTCGAGCACGCGCATGCCTTCCGGCACCACTTCCTTGCCGATCCCGTCGCCGGGGATCACCGCGATCTCGTACTTCTTCGCCACGGCGCCCTTCTCCCTTGCTGAGCGCCGCGACGATAGCCGAGCGGAAGCGCCGAGCCTAGACCGCGGCCTTATAGGTCAAGTCGGGATCACCGGACCGCGAAGACGAGCTTGCCTTGCAGATGGCGCCCCTCGCTGACCCGGTGCGCCTCGGCCGCCTCGGCGAGCCTGAAGCGGGTGATCGCCGGCGGTCGCACCGCGCCCCGGTCGAACAGCGCCAGGATGCGCTCGAGATGCGCGCGGTCGCGGGCGACCGCCGGGCGCAAGGTCTCGACATCCGTGCGGGTCGGCCGGAATCCGTCCGGCGCGGGCGCGATCCAGACCAGCCTTCCGCCGGGCTTCAGCACCGCATAGGAGCGGACTTGCACATCGCCGCCGACGGTATCGAACACCACGTCGCAATCGCGAACCTGCTTGGTGAAATCCTCGGCCCGATAGTCGATCACCAGGTCCGCGCCGAGCCCGCGGACATAGTCGCGGTTGCCGGCGCTCGCGGTAGTGATCACCCTCGCGCCGAGATGCTTTGCCAGCTGGATGGCGAAGCCGGCGACGCCGCCGGCGCCGCCCTGGATCAGGATGGTCTCGCCGGCGGCAAGGCGCGCCGTGTCCTCGAGCGCCCACAGCGCGGTGAGGCCGGTGAGCGCCATCGCCGCCGCCTCGACATGGCCGAGGCGGGCGGGCTTGCGCGCGACGATCGCCGCCTTGATGGCGATCTTCTCGGCATAGGCGCCTTCCACGCCCTGCTCCGTCACGCCGAACACCGCGTCGCCGATGGCGAGGTCGGCTACGCCCGCGCCCAGTGCGCTGACCACGCCCGAGAAGTCGCGGCCCAGGATATGGGGGAACCGGCCGAGGCGATAGCGGCCCTTGCCGAGCCGGACCTTGTAGTCGGCGGCATTGACGCTGGCCGCGTGGATGTCGACCACCACCTCGCCAGACCCGGCGATGGGATCGGGCGCGTCGCCGTAGCGCAGCATCTCCGGCCCGCCATGGCCCGTCAGCAGCACCGCCTTCATGATCTCGTCTCCATCGAGGCGCAGGACCGCATTGCAGCGCCCGGCGAGGTCTTCCGCAAGGGCTTTCCCCTGCTAAGCTGCGCCGAGGAAACGCGACGCGACCAACGACGCAGCGGGAGCGACCGATGATCGAGGAAACCGTGGACATCGCCACGGCGGACGGCGCGATGGAGACCTTCGTCTGCCGCCCCGAGCGCGGCGGCCCTTATCCGCCGGTGTTCTTCCTGATGGATGCGCCGGGCATCCGCGAGGAGCTGCGCGACATGACGCGCCGGCTCGCCAGCGTCGGCTATTGCGTGCTGCTCCCCAACCTCTACTACCGCTTCGGGCGCGACACGGTCTACGGGCCCGAGGTGCTCGAGCATGGCAGCGCCGAGCATAGGCGCATGCGCGCCGTTCGCACCCGGATGACCATCCCGCCGGTGATGGAGGATGTGGCGGCGCTGCTCCGCTTCGTCGACCAAAGGGCTGACGTCAAGCGCGGACTGGTCGGGTGCCACGGCTACTGCATGAGCGGCCCCTATGCGCTCGCCGCCGCGGCGCGCCATCGCGACCGCATCGCCGCCGCCGCGTCGTTCTACGGCACCTGGCTGGTCAGCGACGCGGCCGAAAGCCCGCACCTCACCCTCGGCAAAGCCAAGGGCGAGCTCTACATCGCCTGCGCCGAGCACGACGATCTGGCGCCGCTGCCGATGGTCGAGGAGCTGCGCCGCCTGTTCCAGCAGGCCGGCGCCTCGGGCGAGCTCGAGATCTATCTCGGCGTGCATCACGGCTTCGCTTTTCCGCAGCGCCGCGTCTACGACAAGCCCAGCGCCGAACGTCACTGGGAGCGCCTGATCGCGCTCTATCGCCGCCGGCTCGGCTGAGGGCAGAGCGCGATCGCGCGGGCTAGACCACCTTCCGCACGATGTGATGGCGGTTGCTGGTGTAGGGCCGCACCTCGCCGGGCCAGCGGCCCATCTCCACCGCCTCGGCCCAGGCTCTGCTGGTGAGCACGTCCGGACTGTCGATCTCGTAGATCGCGGTGTAGGTGGGCGCGCCGGCGCCGGTCAGCCGCTTCGTCTCTCCGCCGACATTGAAACTGGCGGGCTCGGTGCGCAGCCGCGTCACCGAGCGGACGCCGGGCACCTTCAGCAGGTTCGGCACGTGCTCGCGGTCGTAGACCTCGTTGAAGAGCGCCTCCTTCTCGGGCGCCACGTCCATGCTGGCGATGAAGACGTATTTCGTCGTGAGCGGCATCTCGCCCTCCCTTGCGCCTTGCGCGCGTCGCCATCCTCGTCCCATTCAGCCATCGCCGGCGGGTCGAAATCAACCCGGGAGGCGCGGCCTCGCTCGCACCCGCTATGTTTTCGGCACCGTCGCCTGGAACAGGGGATCGATCGGCACCTGAAGCGCGAAAGCCAGCTTGTTCGTCTCGTTCGCCATGCCGACGATCGCCAGCACTTCGCCCCACATCGCCTGGCTCATGCCGGCCTTGCGCGCCGCCGCCCCATGCGAGGCGATGCAGTAGCCGCAGCCGTTGGTTACGCTGACCGCCAGATAGAGCATCTCCTTCGTCACGGCATCGA
>JASHTP010000121.1 GCA_030040495.1 Alphaproteobacteria bacterium | reverse complement strand
GCGGATTTTGATTCCGCCATTCCCAGGTTCGAATCCTGGCGCCCCAGCCAGATTCATCAGGGCGCGGCGAGCAGGGCCTCGATGTCGGGATGCTGCTGCTTCCAGGCCGGCTTCTTGTTGATCATCGCTTGCCAGATTGCCGCGTCGTCGGCGGTGCGGATGCCGGCGCGAACATTCTCGACGAAGTATCTGGGATCGCCCGCACCGACCTCGCCGGCCGTCGCAAATCTCTCGGCGATGGTCGCGGGCGTTGCATAGGCGCCGTTGACGAGCGTCGCCTTGTTCGCGGTCGCGAGCAACAGGTCGAAGTCGAGGTCGGTCGCCGTTCCGGCCAGCTTCGGCCAAGGGATGTCGAGCCGGCCGGCGGCCGTCACCGCGAAATCCTTTTCGAGGTCGGGCGTGCGCGGATTGACGCCGGCCCTCCGGGCGAAGCTCTGCCGCCACTTGCTCAGGACGGTGTTGAGCGCCGCGGCTCGGGGCGGGTTCGCCAGCAAAGCGACCGCTCCCCAGTCGGACCCGGCGTTGATGCCTTCGGCGATGGCGAGCTCGCTGATGTGCCGGTCGACGTCATAGCTTGCGCGGCACGGTGCCACCAGGCCCACTCCCGGGCCCATTTTCGCCCGCGCCTGCGCGTTCGCGAAGACCATCGTGTAGTGACGGCGGCGCGCCGAACCCGAATAGCGGCCGTAGCCGATCGGCACATTCACGCGCTGGACGGTCTCCTTGTAATTGTCGAGATAGGTTTCGCGCCACGCGATGCGGACGCGGTCGCCCTTGCTCCGGAGGTCGTCCTCCCACCACAGCGACCCGATGATGAGCACCGCCGCGCGCACCGCTGTCTCGGCCATGGAAGATCTCCTTCGCCGCTAGCTGAACAGCACCTCGTTCAGGATGTAGCCGACGCCGCCGTCGCCGCCGTCGAGCGGCAGCAGCAGCGAATCCGCCTGGCGGAAATTCTTGTTCACCGGGCGCAGATTGGCGGTGATGCGGGCCATCACCTGCCGCGTCGCGACCTCGCGATAGGTCTCGAGCAAGAACTTGCAATATTCGGGATCGTCGACGGCGTAGAGCTCGCGCACCGTCTTGCCGGTGCTGTCGCGGCCATAGGCGGCGACGATTCTGGTGCCGATCAGCCGGTAGCGGAAATCCTCGAGGCCGGGCAGGCATTCGATGATGTTGAGCGAGCCGAGATGCTGGCGCAGCTCCAGGGGATCGATGTCCTGCCGGAGTGGCAGGGCGCGCCCGCCGCGCTTGCCCTGCCAGTAGGCGACAAGGTCCTGGAATCGCGGATTATCCGAGATGTCGGGATCGACCGTCGCGGTGAAGGGCGAAGCCATGTGACCCCCCGGCTTCTTTCGGCGCTGTAAAGCGCGGCGCCCGCTCTTTATGATCGCGCCGCCACCTGCCGTCCAGCCCAGGCCCCATGACCGGCGTCTCCTTCATCGTCACGGTGTTCAACAAGACCGCCTTCCTGCCGCGCGTGGCCGCGGCGCTGGCGCGCCAGACCGGCGCCTTCGCGCGCGAATTCATCTTCGTCGATGACGGCTCGAGCGACGGCTCGGCCGAGCTCGTCGCGCGGCTCACCGAAGGCTGGCGCGATCCCGTCCTCATCCTGCGCCAGCCCAACCGCGGCGCCTCGGCGGCGACCAATGCCGGCGCGGCGCGCGCCTCGCTGCCCTGGCTCAAGCTCGTCGACGGCGACGACCTGCTGGTGCCCGGCGCCACCTCGGTCCTGCTCGCGGCGGCGGCCGCGACCGGGACCGCGCTCGCCTGGGGCGATCTCGGCAGCTACGATGTCGACGATCCCGATCCGCTCGGCCGCGATTTCCCGCCGCCGCCTTTCGCCGCCGAGAGCGACGGGCTCGCCCGCTTCATTCGCGGCTGCCCGGCCAATTCGAGCTCGATCCTGGTCACCGCCGAGCGCTACCGCGCCGCCGGCGGCTGCGACGAGCGCCTGGTCTCGCCCGACCAGGCGCTGTTCCTGCGGCTCTTCGCGGTGGGGTCGGGCGCCCATGTCGAAGGCAAGGTGGCGCTCATCCCCGATCGCGCGCCGGGAAGGCTGTCGCAGCAGGAGCGGCGCAGCCGCTACGAATCCGTGTTGGCGCTCTACTATCTCGTCACCGAGACCCCGGGGCTGAGCGCGGCGCATGCGCGCTTCGCCTATCGCCGCGCGCTGTCGCGCGCCTGGCGCTTCCAGCGCGCCCATGGCGGGCGCCTGCTCTTCACCGGCCATTTCCTCCGCCTGCTGCGCAGCCGGCTCGGCGACGCGGTCGACCCGGCCGCCATGTACCGCGCGCTCGGCGCCTTCACCGAGGACGGCTCGACCGAGCGGCCGAAGCAGTGGCTGCCCGGCGCGCTGCGCGCCGAGGCCTGAGGCGCCGATGTGCGGCATCGCCGGCTTCCTCGACCCCGGCCGGCGCTGCGATTCCGCGCGCTACGACGCCATCGCCGAGGACATGGCGGCGCGGCTCGCCCATCGCGGCCCGGACGATCGCGGCGTCTGGAGCGACGCCGAAGCCGGCATCGCGCTGGGCTTCCGCCGCCTTTCCATCCTCGACCTCAGCAGCGCCGGCCATCAGCCGATGCTGTCCGCCGACGGCGATCTCGTCATGATCTTCAACGGCGAGATCTACAACCACCGGGCGCTGCGCGCCGAGCTGCCCGGCCCGTGGCGCGGCCACAGCGACAGCGAGGTGCTGCTGGCGGCGGTGGCGCGCTGGGGCTTCGCGGCGGCGCTCGAGCGGCTCGAGGGCATGTTCGCCATCGCCCTCTGGGACCGGCGCCGGCGCCGGCTCTTCCTCGCGCGCGACCGCTTCGGCGAGAAGCCGCTCTATTGGGGCTGGAGCGGCGGCGTGCTGCTGTTCGGCTCCGAGCTCAAGGCGCTCGCCCGCCATCCCTGCTGGAGCGGCACGCTCGACCGCGGCGCGCTCGGGCTGTTCCTGGCGCAGAGCTATGTGCCGGCACCTTATTCGGCCTATGAAGGCATCGCCAAGCTGCCGCCGGGCGGCTTCGTCGCCATCGACGCGACGGGCGCGGCGGCGCCCGGACGCTACTGGTCGGCGGTCGAGCGCGCCACGGCGGCTTCGGCCGCGCCTTTCGCCGGCGGCCTCGCCGCGGCGACGGAGCGGCTCGAGGCGCTGATCGACCGCTCGGTGGCGCTCCGCCTCGAGGCGGACGTGCCGGTCGGCGTCTTCCTCTCCGGCGGCATCGACAGCTCGACGGTGGTGGCGGCGATGCAGCACGCCCGGCCGGGCGCGGTGCGCAGTTTCAGCATCGCCTTTCCCGATGCGCGGCTCGACGAGGCGCCGCACGCCGCCGCGGTGGCGCGCCATCTCGGCACGGCGCATACCGAGCTCCGCGTCAGCGAGGCCGACTGCCTCGCCGTGCTGCCGCGCCTGCCGGAGATCTGGGACGAGCCGTTCGCCGACGCCTCGGAGATTCCGACCGCGGCGCTGTGCCGGGTGACGCGCGGCGAAGTGACGGTGGCGCTCTCGGGCGACGGCGGCGACGAGCTCTTCGGCGGCTATCCGCGCTACACCGATGCCGCCGCGGCATGGCGCCGGATCGCGGCGCATCCGGCGCGGCGCGCCGCGGCGCACCGCCTCGTCGGCGCGCT
>JASHTP010000120.1 GCA_030040495.1 Alphaproteobacteria bacterium | reverse complement strand
TGGCGGGAAAGTCGCCGCAATCGTAATTGAAGCCGAGCGCCGTCTTGTAGGGCATCGCGGCGGCCGGGATGATGTTGCGCCGCCTGAGCTCGAGCCGGTCCAATCCCAGCTCGCGCGCGGCGTCGTCGATCAGGCGCTCGATGACGTAGATCGCCTCGGGCCGGCCGGCGCCGCGATAGGGCGCGGTCGGATTGGTGTTGGTGATCGCCGCCACCATCTGCACATGCGCCGCCGGGATGGCGTAGACGCCGACCATCGCCGGCAGGCTGGTGAAGGTCGCCAGCATGTTGCGGTCGGCGGAGAGATAGGCGCCGATGTTGGAGATCGTCCGCACCCGGAGGCCGAGGAAGGCGCCGTCGCGGTCGAGCGCCAGCTCGGCCTCGGCGATGACGTCGCGGCCATGCTCGTCGGCGAGGATCGCCTCGCTGCGCTCGCAGCGCCATTTGACCGGCCGCCCCAGCCGGCGGGCGGCGAACAGCACCAGCCGGTGCTCGACATACTGCCAGCCCTTGATGCCGAAGGCGCCGCCGATGTCGCCGGCGACGACGCGGATCTGGGAGAGCGGCACCTTGAAGATGCGGTTCGCCAGCATCTCGCGCACGCGGTGCGGATACTGCACGTCGGCGTAGAGGGTGAAGCGCTCGGTGCGGGCGTCGTAATCGCCGAGCGCGCCGCGCGGCTCCATGAACTGCGCGTGGACGCGGGTGACGACGTAGCGCCGGCGCACCAGATGGGACGCCCGGGCGAAGGCGGCGTCCGCCGCCGCCCGATTGCCGACCTCGTAGACGTGCGAGACATTGTCCGGACAGTCCGGCCAGACCGCGGCGCTCCCCGGCAGCGTCGCCGCGTCGGTGGCGGTCACCGCGGGCAGCACCTCGTAGTCGATCTCGACGAGCTCGGCCGCGTCCTTCGCCTGGTTCAGGCTCTCGGCCACCACCATGACCAGGGGATCGCCGACATAGCGGACGAAGCCGCGCGCGAGGCCGGGATGGGCGCGCCAGAACATCGGCGAGCCGTCGGGACGCTTCCTCGGGATGTTGGGCTCGTTCATCCCGAGCCCGTCGGCGGCGAGGTCCGCCTCGGTGAAGAGCCCGATCACGCCCGGCGCCGCTCGCGCCGCGTCGAGATCGACGCGCCTCAAGCGCGCATTGGCGTGCGGCGAGCGCAGGATGTAGGCGTAGGCCTGCCGCGGCAGGTCGACATCGTCGATGTAGCGGCCGGCGCCGCGCAGGAGCCGCTTGTCCTCGAAGCGGCTCAGCGGCTGGCCGATACCGAACTCACCCATGCGCGATCCCGGCTCCCGCCCTCAGCGCGGCCGCACCTGCGGCGGCAGGCGCTCGTCATTGCCGAGCGCGGTCTTGCGCACGTTGTCGGTGTCGGTCGGCTGGTGGCCGACGCGCGCGCGCGGCGCCGGCGCCTCGACGACGCGGTTGGAGAGCCGGCCGATGTCGGTGATCTCGACCTCGATCAGGTCGCCCGGCTGCATCGGCCGCGAATTCGCCGGCGTGCCGGTGAGGACGATATCGCCGGGCTCGAAGGTGGTGAACCGCGCGAGATCGGCGATGAGATAGTCGATGCCGAAGAACATCTCGTCGGCGAGCTGGCCTTCCTGCACCAGCCGGCCGTTGCGGTAGGTGCGCAGGGTCGATTTGCGGGGATCGACGCCGCTGACGAGGCCGGGGCCGATCGGGCAGAAGCCGTCCGGCCCCTTGACGCGCAGCATCGAGCCGGCGTCGGTCTCGCGCATGTCGTGGAGCCCGACATCGTTGGCGACGGCGAAGCCGGCGAGATGGTCCCACACCTCCTCGGGACGCACGTTGCGCGTGACGCGGCCGATGATGGCGGCGAGCTCGCCCTCGTAATTGAGGTATTTGAATCCCGCCGGCCGCACCAGCTCGCCGCCGTGGCAGTTCAGCGCCGACACCGGCTTCTGGAAGTAGGTCGGCGTCTCCGGCGGCGCGGTGCGCCCCTGCTCGTGCCAGCGCGAGCGGTAGTTGATGTGGGTGCAGAGAATCTTGGTGGGCGTGCAGGGCGGCAAATGCCGCACCTGCGTCTCGGCGACGCTGCGCCCGTCCGGCAGCTCGAGCCTGCCGTCGCGCGCCGTCGCCCAGTAGACGCTGCCCTCGTGCAGAATGCGCCGCAGCTCGCGGCGCGGCCCCTCCAATACGCTCATAGCGCTGCCTCCGCCTTGATCAGGTCGAACCAGATATGGATGTTGCCGGTGCCGGCGGCGTTCTCGTATTGCGAGCAGGGCGTGCCGCGCGCGCGCCAGCTCCGGCCGCCGAGCGCGCCGGCCATCTGCACGTAATGCGCGCCGCGGCCTTCATATTCGGCCTTGGCGAGCTCGGGATAGCGGTCGAGCACGACGTCGTGGCGGCCCTGGCGCCACAGCTCGATCACCTCGCGGTCGAGCCTGGCGTTGGCCGGGTTCGAGACGTTGACGGGGTCGTAGTAGTTGGGATTGCGCGGCGTGAAGCCGAGATCGTTGAAGGCGTGGCTCAGGGCGCCCGACGCGATGAGCGCGACGCGGCCGGGGGTGCGGCGGACGGCTTCGCCGACGACCTCGCCCATCTCCAGATAGTGCCGGAAGGCGGCGGTCTGGCAGCTGCCGACCGACATGATCTTCTCGTCGCGCCGGAGCTTGGCGACGAGGTTGAGGGTGGCGTATTGCGGCACCAGGCTCTCGTCCTCGACGTCGCGAGCGGCGACGTTGCGCTCGATCGCGACGCGCTCGACCGCGGCGGCGAGCTCGGGCGCGCCGGGATAGTCGTAGGGCACCCGCGACAGCGCGAAGGGCAGCTCCGACGAAGTGTAGCTGCCGCGATAGCGCTTGGCGCCGGCGACGAGATGCAGGTTGGTGGTGAACCAGTGCGTGTCGAAGATGACGAAGGTGTCGGGCTCCACCGCGTCGAGGCGGCGGCGCAGCTCGGCGAAGCCGGCGATGAGGCTGGTGTCCTTGCCGTCGCCGCGCGCCTTGCGCAGCTCCTCCGACAGCATCAGTCCGGGATAGTGCGCGACGATCGCGGCGCCGACGATATCACCCATCGCCTCCTCCTCCCCGCCCGCCCCGGATGAGGGAAACCGGCGTCCTGGCTCGGGCCTCGCCCTATATTACGCGCGCTCCGCCCCCTGTCACGCCCTGTCGCAGGGATATTGCCGACGCCGCCTTCTCTTATTGCGAGCAGCAGCGTCCGGCGCGGCGCGATCGCGCGGGTTTGCCGAAAACCAATCCTTTACCCGGACATGTGAGCGTGCCGGCGGTTTCGAAGGATCGCGTCATGCTCAACCGGATGTCGGCCAGCCTGTTGCTGAAATCGGTCATCACCGTCGCCGCGGCGGCGGTCGTGCTGATGCTCGGCATCAATGCCTGGGGCTCGTGGGAGCGGCTGGCGATGACGCGGCGCATCTCGCGCGTCGCCGAGGCGTCGGGCTTCGCCTTCACCGCGCTGCACAATCTGCGCGTCGACCGCGCCAGCACGCGGCGCGACCTCCTCGCCGACGCCACCATCGATCCCGGGGAAGGCAAGCGGCTCCAGGGCCTGACCGGGGCGGAGATGCCCGCCCTCGACGCGCTCGCGGCGGCGCTGGGCAACATCGCATTCGCCGACAGCGCGAGCCTCGAGACGAGCCTGCAGCAATCGGTCAAGACGGTGACCGGGTTGCACAGCGAAGCCTGGGACGCGCTGCACAGGCCCAAGGCCGAGCGCCGCGCCGATCTCGCCAAGCAATATTGGGACGAGGAGACGGCGCTGCTCGAGACGCTGGACCGCATCTCGTCGGCGCTCACCGATTCGATCAAGCATGACGACGCCTATATCGACCAGCTGATGGAGCTGAAGGAGCTCGCCTGGCTGGTGCGCAATACCGCGGGCGACGCCTCGCTGATGATCTCGAACAGCATGACCACCGGCAAGATGTCGCCGGAGGTGACGCAGAAATTCCTCGGCTTCGACGGCGGCGCCGAAGCGCTGTGGGCGGCGGTGCTCGATGCCGGTCGCGGCGCGGACATGCCGGCCCAGGTCAAAGCGGCGATCGACAAGGCGCAGCAGGCCTATTTCGGCGCCGACTACAAGGCGACCCGCGCGCGTGTCCTGGAAGCGTTGCAGGCCGGACAGAAGCCGGAGATGAATGCGACGCAGTGGGCGCCCTTCACGGTAAGCCGGCTCGCGAGCCTGCTGGGCGTGGCGGAAGCTTCGCTCGACGCGGCGAAGGCCCACGCTGCGGCGCAGCACGACGCGGCGCTGCTCGACCTCATCCTCCAGCTCGGGCTGCTGGCGCTCGCGGTCGCGATCTTCGGCGCGGCACTGCTGGCGGTAGGCCGTCGCGTGCTGCAGCCGCTGCAGGCGATCCGCGACGCGATGCTGAAGGTGGCGTCCGGCGACCTCTCGGCCGAGGTCGATTTCGCCCGCCGGCGCGACGAGATCGGCGCGCTCTCCGGCGCGCTCGCCACCTTCAAGCAGAACGCCGTCGAGAAGGCCCGCATCGAAGAGGAGCAGCGCGGCCGCCGCGCCCAGGCCGAGGCGCGCCAGA
>JASHTP010000119.1 GCA_030040495.1 Alphaproteobacteria bacterium | reverse complement strand
CCATGCACGACGATCACCTGCTTGTCGGGCTTGGCGAGCTTGGCGCCGAGGCCGAAGGGCAGCCCCACCCCCATGGTGCCGAAAGGCCCGGAATTGAGCCGGTGGCCGGGGGCGAAGGTCGGCATCGACTGCCGGCCGAAATTGAGGATCTCCTGCCCGTCCACCACCAGGATGGCGTCGCGGCGCATGAAATCCTTGATCTCTTCGCACAGGCGCAGCGGATGGATCGGCTCGTCCTCGGTCGCCTTGTTGCCGCCGGTGGCCATGCGCTTCGACGCTTCGCCGTCGGCCAGCTTGCGCCGCCACGGGCCGAAACGGTCGGCATCGACCCGTCCCTTGGCCGCCGCCAGCAGCTGCTGCAGCACCATCTTGCAATCGCCGACGATCGGGATGTCGACCCGGCGCGGCGCGCTGGCGATCTCCTCGGCGTCGATGTCGATGCGGGCGATGGTGGCGCCGGCGGGAAAGCGCGGCGGCGCCGCGTGGTTGATGATGTAGTTCATGCGCGTGCCGACGATGATGATGAGATCGGCCTCCTTGAAGGCGGAGGAGCGCATGGCGAGGTAGGAATAGGGGTGATCGTCGGGCAGCACGCCGCGGCCTTGCGGCGTGGTGTAGAACGGCACGCCGGTCTGCTCGACCAGCGCCTTGAGCTCGTCCCAGGCCTGCGACCAGATGACGCCGCTGCCGGAGAGGAGAATCGGCTGGCGCGCCTTGGCGAGCGCGTCGACCAGGGCCTCGACCTGCCGCGGCTCGCCCAGCGGCCGCGCGTTCAGGAGCGGCCTGCCGCTCAGCTGCCAATCGACCAAAGCCTCGTCGATCTTGGCGTAGAGAATGTCGCCGGGGAAATCGAGATAGACCGGGCCGGGCTTGCCGCTCATCGCCTTCTGGAAGGCGGCGTTCACCTGCTCGGGGATGCGCTTCAGATTGTAGACGCGATCGGCCCATTTGGTGCAGGGCTTCATGATCGCGACCTGGTCGATCTCCTGGAACACCTGGCGGCCGAACTTGCTGATCGGGCTCGAGCCGCCGATCGCCACCACCGGCGCGCAATCGATCAGCGCGTTGGCGACGCCGGTGGTGAGGTTGATGACGCCGGGGCCGCTCGCCGCCATGCACACGCTCGGCCGCTGCAGCAGCCGGGAGTAGGCATGCCCCATCATCGCCGCCGCCTGCTCGTGGCGCACGTCGAGCGGACGGATGCCCTCCTTGATGCAGGACGCTTCCGCCAGCAGCATCGGTCCGCCCATGAGGAAGAACAGGATGTCCGTGCCCTCGTTCTTGAGCGACCGCGCCAGGATTTCCGAACCCGTGAGCTCCGCCATCATCGTCCTCCCGTCAGATAACGCCGTCGGCGCGCAGCTTCGCCACCTCGCCGGCGCTCAAGCCGAGCCAGTCGCTCAAGACCGCCTCATTGTGCTCGCCCAGCAGCGGCGCCGGCGCCACCGGCAAGGTGCTGCCGCCATGGCGCACCGGCCAGGCCGGCATCTTGAAGTCGCCGCAGGCGGGATGCTGCATCACCCGCATGATGCCGCGGCGCTCGAAATCGGGGTCGTTCTGCAGCTCCAGCGTGTCGAACACCGCGCCGGCCGGCACGCCGACCGCGCTGAGGAGCCGCATCGCCTCGACCTTCTCGTGCCGGCTCGTCCAGTCGGCGATGATCGCGTCGACCTCGGCCTCGTGCTCGGCGCGGGCGGTCACCGTCTCGAAGCGGGGATCGCCGATCAGGTCGGCGCGGCCGATCACTTCGAGCAGGCGCCGCCAATGCGCGGGATTGGCGCGGCTGGTATAGACATAGACATAGTCGTTGGGCCCGCCCGGCTTGCAGGGATAGACGCCGCTCGGCGCGGTCTTGCCGGAGAGCAGCTTCGAGCCGTTGCGCTGCGCCGCCTGGCCGGTGGTGGCGGTGGCGGCGAAGGCGACGCGGATATATTGCAGGATCGCATCCTGCATGGCGAGCTCGAGCCGCTCGCCCTCTCCCGTCGTCTTGCGCCGATAGAGCGCGCCCAGGATGCTAATCGCCAGCAGCATGCCCGTGCCGGTGTCGCCGAGCGTCGCTCCCGGCTTGAGCGGCGGCCCGTCCGGCTCGCCGGTGATGCTCATCAGCCCGCCCGCCGCCTGCGCGATCATGTCGAAGGCGAGGCCGCGCTCGAACGGGCTGCCGGCGCCGAAGCCTTTGACCTGGGCATAGACGATGCCGGGATTGAGCTCGCGTACCGCCTCGTAGCCGAGCCCCAGCCGCTCGATCGCGCCCGGCGCGAAATTCTCGACCAGGACGTCGGCGCGGCGCGCCAGATCCTTGACCAGCGCCAGGCCTTTGGGCGATTTCAGGTCGATCGACAGCGACTTCTTGTTGGCGTTGAACAGCAGGAAGTACCAGGAATCCTGCCCCGGCTTGCCGCGGAACGAGGAGCGGCCGGGATCGCCGCCCTGGGGGTTCTCGACCTTGACCACCTCGGCGCCGAGCCAGGCCAGCGCCTCGGTGCAGGACGGGCCCGCCTCGAATTGCGTGAGATCGAGGACCCGGACGCCGTCGAGATAGCCCTGAACCGCGCGGTTTGCGCCCATCGCCGCCTGCTCCTCCCTCGCTCCGGGCCGGTTGTCGGCCTCTTGCTCGCTCGCGCGAGCCTGCCATGGGACACCCCCGGCTGGCCAGCGGCACCGCACATGGCAGGGCTGCGCCGCCGGTATCGCTGGTTCAGGGCGCGAGCCGCTCCGCGAGGCCGCTGGCTTCGGGCAATCCCAGCATCAGGTTGAGGTTCTGCACCGCGGCGCCGGACGCGCCCTTGCCGAGATTGTCGAGCACGGCGACCAGCCGCGCCTGGCCGGCCTCGTCCGAGCCGAAGACATAGAGCCGCATGCGGTTGGTGCCGTTGAGGCCTTCGGGATCGAGCGTCTTGAGCGATGCCGCCTCTTCCAGCGACGCGACCTCGACGAAGGCCTCGCCCGCATAGGCCCGGGCGAGCGCGGCGTGGAGGTCCCTGAGCCCAGGGGCGGCCGGCAACGCCTTCAGCTGCAGCGGCAGCTCGACGATCATGCCCTGGGCATAGCGCCCGACGGCGGGAGCGAAGAGCGGCCGGTGCGCGAGGCCGGCATGGCATTGCATCTCGGGCACGTGCTTGTGCGCCAGGCTGAGCCCGTAGATGCGGTAGGGCACTCTGGTATAGGTCGGCGCGCTCGCATCCTCGAACTCCGCGATCATCCTCCGGCCGCCGCCGCTATAGCCCGACACCGCGTTGAGCGTGACCGGCCAGTCGCGCGGCAACAGGCCCTCCTCGACCAGCGGCCGCGCCAGGGCGATGAAGCCGGTGGGATAGCAGCCGGGGTTCGTCACCCGGCGCGAGCCCGCGATCGCCGCCCGTTGCGTCTTCGACATCTCCGGGAAGCCGTAGGTCCAGCCGCGCTCGGTGCGGTGCGCGGTGGAGGCGTCGATGACCCGCACCGAGTTGCTCTCGATCAGCCGCACCGCCTCGCGCGCGGCCTCGTCCGGGAGACAGAGGATCACCAGATCGGCGCGGTTGAGCAGCTCGTGGCGCGCCGCCGGCTCCTTGCGCCGCGCCGGGTCGATCGAGACCAGCTCGATGTCGCGCCGGTCCTTGAGCCGCTGATGGATCTGCAGGCCGGTCGTGCCGGCCTCGCCGTCGATGAATACCTTTGCCGCCATCTCGACCCCCCGCGGTCACGGGAAAGAAAAGGGGCGCTTCGACCGGAACCGAAGCGCCCCCGCGAAACGAAGATCGTCGCGCGCGTCAGCGCTTCGAGAACTGGAAGCTGCGTCGGGCCTTTGCCTTGCCGTACTTCTTGCGCTCGACGACGCGGCTGTCGCGCGTCAGGAAACCCTGCGCCTTGAGCGCCGGCCGGAGGCCGGGCTCGTAATAGGTGAGCGCCTTGCTGATGCCGTGGCGCACCGCGCCGGCCTGGCCGGACAGGCCGCCGCCGCTGACGGTGCAGACGACGTCGTACTGGCCGAGCCGCTCGGCGATGACGAAGGGCTGGTTCAGCAGCATGCGCAGCACCGGCCGCGCGAAATAGACCGGGCTGTCGCGGCCGTTCACCGTGATCTTGCCGCTGCCCGGCTTGATCCAGACACGCGCCACCGCGTTCTTGCGCTTGCCGGTGGCATAGGCGCGGCCTTGCGGGTCGAGCCGCGGCTTCGCCTCGGAAGCGGCCGGCGCCGGCTGCTGCGCCGCTTGCGCGCCTTGCAGCGCTTCGCGCAGCCCGCCCAGGGATTGCTGCAGATCGGCCATGGTCACGCCCTCTTGTTCTTGCGGTTCATCGCCGCCACGTCGAGCGGCTGCGGCTGCTGCGCCTCGTGCGGGTGGCTCGGCCCCTTATAAACCTTGAGATGGCCCATGATGCGCCGGCCCAGCGGGCCGCGCGGCACCATCCGCTCCACCGCCTTGACGATGACCCGCTCGGGATGCCGGCCCGCCAGCACCGCGCCCTTGCTGCGCTCCTTGAGGCCGCCGGGGAAGCCGGTGTACCAGCGCAGCACGCTCCCCTGCTTCTTGTTGCCGGTGAGCGCCACCTTCTCGGCATTGACGACGACGATGTGGTCGCCGCAATCCATGTGCGGCGTGTAGGTCGGCTTGTGCTTGCCGCGCAGCCGGTCGGCGATGATCGCGGCAAGCCGGCCGAGCACCAGCCCGTCGGCGTCGATCAGCAGCCACTTCTTGTCCAGCTCGGACGGTTTGGCGGAATAGGTTTTCATGGCTCCCTCTGAAGGCGGCGCAGTATGCCGATAAATGCGCGCCCGTCAAGGCCAAGAGGCCGCTCGGCGCAGGCATTTCTTCCGTATGGTATTATATTACCTTCACTGCGCCGGCTCTTGCCATCGACCCGTCATGGCCGGCCGGCCGCTGGCGGAGTCCCGGCCGTCCCCGTCTGTTGGCCAACGCGCGGCGCTACGTGGATCGCGGTGACAAGCACGGCCATGACGGCAATGCGGACCCGGCCCGCCCCCTTCAATCCCCGCTCGCGCCTCGCTCGGCCGCCGGCGGGATGGAATAGGTGGCGGTGACATGCGCCACCATCTCGGGGTCGCCGGCCGAGAAGAGCTCGACCTCGCCGACCGCGAGGCGCTTGCCGAGCTTCAGCAGCCGCGCCTGCGCCAGGATGTCGGCCGGCGGCGGCTTGCGCAGGAAGTTGATGGCGAGGCTGGTGGTGACGGCGAGCTCGACGCGGCCGATCGCGGCCAGCACGATGGCGTACATGGCGAGGTCGGCGAGCCCCATCAGGATGGGGCCGCTGATCGTGCCGCCCGGACGCAGGAAATCGTCGCGGTAGGGCATGCGCAGCACGGTGCGCGCGGGACCGAGCTCGACGATCTCGGCGCCGAGCCCCTGCGCGAATGGCAGGCTCCGGCGCACGATCTCCTGGAATTCCGCCACTGTGATGCGCGACATCGCCCGATTCCCTCCGCCCACTGCGCCAGCCTTGCCGAACGGCCAATCGGGCGCAAGCATCGGCAAGGATGCGCCGGCCGCGCCCGTCCGGCGGCGGGACCGCTAATCACGCTCGCGGCGATTGCGGCGCGACAGCGACGACGTCGGCGGAGAAATCGCTCCTGCCGCCGGCGCGCGCCGACCGGACTCGCTGTGCAAAACCCTCGACGAGCCGATCGTAATCCGTCAGCCGGGCAAGCTCGGCGACCATGAGAGGAAGTTGCTGCTTGAGCGATTGCCTTACATCCCCGCGCCCGGCAAATCCCGGCGGCAGCGCGCGGCGAAAGGCGGGATGATGTTTGCAGGACTGAACCCACTCCGCCAGCAGCTCCACCCAGGTGTAGACCGTGACGCCGAGCGTGACGTGGACGGAGAAGCTGTCCGAGGTGGTCGTCGCGTGCACGAATCCGCGCGGGAGATAGAGCAGGTCGCCCGCTGCGAGATCGACCTTGAGAAAGGGGACCGACGGCCTGTCGCCGCGCGGGTCGAAGGGTTGGCCGCGATGCGGCAGCGGCAGGAGCGGCTTGTCGATCTGCCACCGCTTGCTGCCTGCGATCTGCAGCACGAAGACCTCGTGCGTGTCGTAGTGAGCGCTGAATCCGGCGGCATTGCCGGGAGTGATGTAGACGTTGGTGTGCACGGCGTGGTCGACCTGCTCTTCGACGGCGGCCGCCAATGCGCCGAGCGGCCGCCACGCGCGGTGGAATCCCGGCAGCGAGATCGTGGCGCCGGATCGATATTCGGCGCGGACGCGATCGAGATTGGGGATGCCGGTGAAGACGTCATCGCCCGACCGGATGCTTCTCGTAAAGGCCTCGGCGGCGAGAAACCTGCCGTCCCTGGCCAGTTGAATGGCGGGATAGCGGAGGCCGCCCGATGCGATCGCCGCTTCGACGTCGCAATGGGTGAGGAGCGCCTCGTAGAAGCGGCTCGCGCGACCGCGGATGTGCAGCGGTTCGTTCTCCCAGTGCCGTTCGAAGAAGAGCTCGGTTCCTATCGGCGCCAGCAGGTCGGCCAGCGTCAGCGGGGTGCCGCTCATGAATGGCTCCTCAAAAGAGTTTCGTGATCGAGATCCTGGCCATGAGCGGCTCGAGCGGGTGCTCGTGGATGTCGGCGCGCCCGTCGGGATAGGCCGAGATCTCCGATTGCAGCCGGTCGACATACCAGAACTCGGCCGCCGGGG
>JASHTP010000008.1 GCA_030040495.1 Alphaproteobacteria bacterium | reverse complement strand
GTCAGCGAGATGAACAGGAGATAGGGGAACATGATGCGCGTCAGCTCGACGGCGAGCGCGAATTTCCGCGGCTCCTGGCGGAAGCCGGGCGCGATCACGTCGAGCACCCAGGGCGCCAGCATCTCGCCCGCGAGCAGGAAGACCAGTAGCGCCGCCAGCAGCACGGCGAGCGCGTCCTCGGCGAAACGCCGCGCCGCCTCGTGGCCCTCGCGCGCGATCTTGCCGGCGAAGAGCGGCACGAAGGCGACGCTGAAGGCGCCTTCGGCGAAGAGGCTGCGGAACATGTTGGGCAGCCTGAGGGCGACGAAGAAGGCGTCGGAGACCGGGCTTGCGCCGAGAAAGGCCGCCACCAGCATCTCGCGCACGAAGCCCAAGACGCGGCTCACCATGGTATAGCCGCCGACGGTGGCGGCGGAGCGCAGCAGGGCCATGGGGGAAAGGGTGTAGAGGAATTCGCCGGGCGGCGGAAGGCCGCTTGTCAAGCGGGCCGGGCGCGGCTAGACGCCTCATCCCCTCTCCCCGCGCTCGCGCGGAGAGGGCTCTCATCGCTGGAGCGCAGAGACATGGCAGACATTCGCATCGGCATCACCGGCTGCGGCGGCCGCATGGGGCGGATGCTGGCGGCGGAGGTCCACGGCGCCGCCGGCCTCAGGCTCGCCGGCGGCAGCGAGGCGCCGGGGAGCGCGCTCTTGGGCCGCGACGTCGGCGAGCTCGCCGGCATCGGCCCGCTCGGGATCGCGGTCACCGCCGACGCCGCGGCGCTCGTCGGCGCCGCCGACGTCGTCATCGACTTCACCGCGCCGGCGGCGGCGGCCGAGCACGCCAGGCTCTGCGGCCAGCGCAGCACCGCACTCGTCCTCGGCACCACCGGGCTCGACGCGGCGCAAAGCCGGGCGGTCGAGGCGGCGGCGAAGCTCGTCCCCATCGTCTGGGCGCCCAACATGAGCCCGGCCGTGACCCTGCTGCAGCGGCTCGTCGCCGAGGCGGCGCGGCGGCTCGGCCCCGAATACGACATCGAGGTGCTGGAGATGCACCACAAGCACAAGGTCGACGCGCCCTCCGGCACGGCGCTGGCCTTGGGCCGCGCCGTCGCCGAAGGCCGCGGCATCGACCTCGCGAGCCACAGTGAGCGCGTGCGCGACGGCCATACCGGCCCGCGCAAGCCCGGCGACATCGGCTTCGCCAGCCTGCGCGGCGGCGACGTCGTCGGCGACCACAGCGTCATCTTCGCCGGCGAGGGCGAGCGGCTCGAATTCACCCACCGCGCCGGCAGCCGGCGGCTCTTCGCCCTCGGCGCGGTGCGCGCCGCGCGCTGGGTCGCCGGCCGCAAGCCCGGCCTCTACGGCATGACCGACGTGCTGGGGCTAGAAGGCTGAGAGCCGGGCGCGCCAGCGCGACAGCGCCGCGCTCAGGCCCTGCGCCACGCCGCGGCGCTCGTCCGGGCCGAGGAAGCTGCCGACCACCAGCGAGCGGCCATGCGAGGTCAGCAACAGCCGGTTGGTGTGCTCGTCCTGCTCTTCGAAGCGGACGCGCACCCAGAAGGGCTGGAACTGCCAGCGCCGGCGCTCGCCATAGATGTCGATGCGGTCGACGGTGAGGCTGTCCTCGGTGAGACGCAGCTCCTCGCGCTGCCGCGCCTGGCGATAGCTCAGGCGGAAGGCGAGCCAGACCAGGCCGACATCGAGGCCGAAGAACGGCGTCACCGGCCAGGCGCCGTGCAGCACGCAGAACAGGCTGACGCAGAAGCTCGCCCCGGCGATGAGCAGCATGAGCACGGTGAAGCCCTTGGGCGGCAGGCTGCGATGCGGCTTCAGCACCGCATTGTACTGCGGCTCGGGTGCGGGATCGGCGACGCTGTCGCGCATCGCCTGACGATAGGTCAGGTTCGGCCCGAGGTAAACGCCGCTTCCGCCCCTTGTCGGCCCCGGGTTAAGCTCGCCGCCATGAATGCCAAGGACGTCGACGAGCTCTTCCGCCGGCTCGCCAAGGAGCGGCCCGATCCCCGCAGCGAGCTCGACTACATCAATCCCTATACGCTGCTCGTCGCCGTCGTGCTCTCCGCCCAGGCGACCGACGCCGGCGTCAACAAGGCGACCGCTGCGCTGTTCAAGCAGGTCACCACGCCGCAGCAGATGCTGGCGCTGGGCGAGGCCGGGCTGCGCGAGCGCATCCGCACCATCGGCCTGTTCAACACCAAGGCCAAGAACATCATCGCCTTGAGCCGCGCCCTCGTCGACGAGGACGCCGGCGAGGTGCCGCAAACCCGCGCGGCGCTGGGGCGGCTCCCCGGCGTCGGGCGCAAGACCGCGAACGTGGTGCTGAACGTCGCCTTCGGCGAGCCCACCATCGCCGTCGACACGCACATCTTCCGCGTCGCCAACCGCACCGGCCTGGCGCCGGGCAAGACGCCGCTGCTGGTCGAGCAGGAGCTCGAGCGCGTCGTCCCGGACAAGTGGAAGCGCAACGCGCATCACTGGCTCATCTTGCACGGGCGCTACACCTGCCTCGCCCGCAAGCCGCGCTGCGAAGCCTGCAGCATCGCCGATCTCTGCGATTATCCCGCCAAGACCACCGCGGCGCCGCCGCCGAAAGCGGCGCGAAAACCCAAGGCCAAGCCGCGCCGCGGCGGGCGATAGCAGGCGGCGCGCCGCTCAGTCGGAGCCGACCGGCTCCTGCACCCGGCGCAGCAGCAGCGCCAGCTCCGGCCGGCAGGAGCCGCAGGTGACGCCGGCGCCCGTCGCCGCGCCGACGGCCTCGACGCAGTCGAGCCGCTCGCGGCGGATCGCCTGCTCGATGGCGCGCTCGCCGACGCCGCGGCAGACGCAGACGAGCTTGCCATTGTCGGGGCTGCCCGGCGCCGGCTGGCCGGCGAGCAGGCGCAGATTGAGCGCGCGCACGCTCGCCTCGGCGAAAAGGCCGACCAGCCACTCGCGGGCGATCGCCGGCCGGTCGGGCGCGACGAACAGGCAGGCGTCGAGCTGATCGTCGACGAGGCGCGCATAGCGGAAGGCGGCGGCGCCGGAATCCTCGTAGGAGAGCCAGTGCGTGGCGCGGCGCGCTTCCGGGAAGACGCGGCGCGCCCACTCCTCCCAGCTCTCCGGCCGCTCGTCGCCGTAGAGCTCGTAGCGCCAGCCGTAAGGCGTGACCGCCACGGCCCAGGCGACGCCGTCGAGCGAAGCCGCGCCGAGACGCCGCCGCGTCGCCAGGAAGGCCTGCCAGCGCGTCCGCCTTCGCTCGAGGCGCACCGGCGTGTGCTTGAGCTCCGGCTGGCCCGACAGCGGATCGACCGCGGCGTTCACCACCGCGCCGATGCGCGCGTCGCTCGCATGGGTCGCGCCCCAATGCATCGGCGCGAACACGGTGCCGCGCGGCTGCTCCGGGCTCAGGCGCAGCCGCAGCACCGCCGCGCCATGCGGCGAGGCGAGGCGGACCAGCGCGCCGTCGGCGATGTCGGTGTCGGCGGGATTGACGGCGACGAACGGCTCGGGCTCGTGCGCGGCAAGGCTGGGCGAGCGGCCGGAGCGGGTCATGGTGTGCCAATGGTCGCGCAGCCGCCCGGTGTTGAGGATGACGGGAAAGGCCGCCGTCACCGGGTGCAGCGGCGGGCGCGGCGTCACCGCGACGAAGCGCGCGCGGCCGTCGGGGGTGAAGAAGCGGCCGTCGCCGAAGAGCCGCTCGGTGCCCTCGGGCCGACCGCGCGGCGCCGGCCATTGCACCGGCGCCAGCGCGTCATAGCCGTCGGCGTCGAGCTCGGCGAGCGCGCCGATGTCGAAATCGCGCCGCCCGTCATTCTCGAATTGGGAGAGCAGCGCGTGCTCGCGGAAGATCTCGGCCGCCGAGCCATAGGCGAAGGAATCGGCAAAGCCCAGGCGCCGCGCCACCTCGGCGACGATCCGCCAATCGGCGCGCGCCTCGCCCGGCGGCTCGAGGAAGGGGCGCTGGCGCGAGATGCGGCGCTCGGAATTGGTCACCGTGCCGTCCTTCTCGCCCCAGGCCAGCGCCGGCAGCAGCAGATCGGCGGTGCGCGCGGTGTCGGTGTCGCGCATGCAGTCGGAGACGATGACCAGCGGGCAGCGCTCCAGCGCGGCGCGCACGCGGTCGGCCTCGGGCATGCTCACCACCGGGTTGGTGGACATGATCCAGATGGCGCGGATGCGCCCGTCCGCCACCGCGTCGAACATCTCGACCGCCTTGAGCCCGGCGCGCTCGGCCATCGCCGGCGCGCGCCAGAAGCGGCGCGCGAGATCGCGGTGCGCGGGGTTGTCGATCTCGAGATGCGCGGCGAGCTGGTTGGCGAGGCCGCCGACCTCGCGCCCGCCCATGGCGTTGGGCTGGCCGGTGAGCGACAGCGGCCCGGCGCCGGCCTTGCCGATGCGGCCGGTCAGCAGATGGCAGTTGATGATGGCGTTGACCTTGTCGGTGCCGCTCGTCGACTGGTTGATGCCCTGCGAATAGAGCGTCATCGCCCGCTCGCTTTCGGCGAACCAGTCGTAGAAGCGGCGCAGCGCAGCGGCCTCGACGCCGCACTGCTCGGCCGCGACCTCGAGCGTCGGCGCCGCCGCGCGCGCCGCCGCCAGCGCCGCCGCCGCGCCGGTGGTGTGCCGCTCGACGAAGCCGTGATCGATGCGCCCGGCATCGGCGAGATGGACGAGAAGCCCGGCGAACAGCGTCGCGTCGCTGCCCGAGCGCAGCGGCAGATGGAGATCGGCGGCGTCGGCGGTGGGCGTGCGGCGGGGATCGATGACGACGAGCCGCCGCCCGGGATGCGCCGCCCGGGCGCGCTCGATGCGCTGGAACAGGATCGGATGGCACCAGGCGGCGTTCGCGCCGACCAGCACGATGAGCTCGGCCTCGTCGAGATCGCCGTAGCTCGCCGGCACCGTGTCGGCGCCGAAGGCGCGGCGATGGCCGGCGACGCTGGACGCCATGCAGAGCCGCGAATTGGTATCGATGTTGGCGGTGCCGAGGAAGCCCTTGCAGAGCTTGTTGACGACGTAATAGTCCTCGGTGAGGAGCTGGCCCGAGACATAGAAGGCGACGGAGTCGGGGCCGTGCTCGCGCAGCGTGCGCCGGATGCCCGCGGCGGCGATGGCGAGCGCCCGGTCCCAGCCGACGGGCCGGCCGCGCCACAGCGGATGGAGCAGCCTGCCGGCAAGGCCGAGCGTCTCCGCCAGCGCCGTGCCCTTGGAGCAGAGCCGGCCGCGGTTGGCGGGATGGTCGGGATCGCCGGCGATCTCGACCGCGCCGTCCCAGCGGCGCCGCGCGCGGATGCCGCAGCCGACGCCGCAATAGGGACAGGTCGTCGCCACGACGCGCTGCATCACGCCACCCGGCGGCGCTCTTCCTCGTCCGCCGGCGCTTCGCCGAACATCACGCCGTGGCGGAAGCTCGAGATGTCGGTGCGCTCGCGCATCAGCCGCACATACCACGGGCCGTCGCCGGTCTCGCCGTAGAGCACGGCGCCGGCAATGCGGTTGTCGCGCAGGATCAGCTTCTTGTAGACGCCGCTCACCCGGTCTTGCAGCACGATCGTCTCGGCGCCGGGGCCGCCGATGACGTCGCCGGCGGAGAACAGCTCGACGCCGTTCACCTTGAGCTTGGCGCTGGCGAGCGAGCCCGGATAGCGCGCGCAACCCCAGCCGACGAGATGGTTGGCGCAGACCTTGGCCTGCTCGTAGAGCGGCGCGAGCAGGCCGTAGGTGCGCCCGTGGCTCTCGGCGCATTCGCCCACCGCGTAGATGCTGGGGTCGTAGGTCTGCATGGTGCCGTCGACGACGATGCCGCGCCGGCAATGCAGCCCGGCCGCCTGCGCCAGCGCGACGTTCGGCCGGATGCCGGCGGCCATGACGACGAGATCGGCGGGGATGTCGCGCCCGTCCTTGAGCCGCACGTCCGTCACCCGGTCGCTGCCGAGGATCTCGACGGTCTCGGCCGGCATGACGAACTGCAGCCCGCGCAGCTCGAGCGACCGGCGCAGCAGCCGGCCGGCGCCGGCATCGAGCTGCTGCTCCATCAACGTCGGCATGAGATGGACCACCGTCACCTTCATGCCGCGCCGGATCAGCCCGTGGGCCGCCTCGAGGCCGAGCAGCCCGCCGCCGATGACCACCGCGTATTCGTGCTGGCGCGACGCCGCCAGCATACGGTTCACGTCGGCGATGTCGCGAAAGCCGATGACGCCGGGAAGCTGCGCGCCGGGCACCGGCAGCATCACCGGCAGCGAGCCGGTCGCCAGCAGCAGCCGGTCATAGCGCGCCGCCGTGCCGTCGGCGGCGCGGACCTCGTGGCGGGCGCGGTCGATCGCGGTGACCGCCTTGCCTTTGTACAAGGTGATGCCGTGCGCGCGGTACCAGTCCTCGTCGTGCAGGGTGATGTCGTCGACGCGCACGTCGCCGGCGAGCAGCGGCGAGAGCAGGATGCGGTTGTAGTTGCCATAGGGCTCGGCGCCGAAGATGGTGATGTCGTAGAGCTCCGGCGCCAGGCGCAGCACCTCCTCGACAACCCGCATGCCCGCCATGCCGTTGCCGACCACCACCAGCTTTCGACGCATCGCCCGCGACGCTCCTGCTTCCATCGCCGGCTGCTTCGCAAAGCCCGTGCCAAGCCGCCATCGCCCCGGATTGCCTTGTCCGGCGCGCCGGGCGGGCGCGCGGCCGCCGCGGCCGATGGAGCAAAACGGCCAAGATTGCCGTTTGATTGGGCAGAAAGTCGGATTGATTAAATTCTCGGCAGGACAAAAACCGGCGGATTTCTGCCCCGCGGCGGTGGACCGGCGGCCGCCGGGCGCTGGCATGTCTCTTGCGGTGCGGCGGCGGCGTCCATTCCGGCCGCTTCACGCGAAAGACCCCGTCATGAGGTCAAGCTTCAGCGACTTCCGAAAAGCCGGCCATTGGCCGACGCTGCTCGCCGCCTTTCTCTATTTCGACTTCAGCTTCATGGTCTGGGTCGCGCTCGGTCCGCTCATTCTCTATATCGGGCGCTCGCTCCACCTCTCCGTCGCCGATCGCTTCAACGTCGTCGCCATCCCGATCCTCGCCGGCGCCGTGCTGCGGATTCCGCTGGGCGCGCTCGCCGACCATATCGGCGCCAAGGCGACCGGCGCCGGCGCCCAGCTCGTCGTCATCGCCGCCATCGCCTATGCTTGGCTCTTCGGCCTGCGCGGCTTGCCCGATCTCGAGTTGCTCGGCCTCGCCCTCGGCGTCGCCGGCGCCTCCTTCGCGGTGGCGCTGCCGCAGGCGGGCCGCTGGTATCCGCCGCGCTATCAGGGCCTGGTCATGGGCATCGCCGGTGCCGGCAATATGGGCGTGGTGCTGGAGACGCTGACCGCGCCGTGGCTCGCCGAGCATTTCGGCTGGCAGAACGCCTTCGGCTTCCTGCTTCTGGCGCTGGTGCCGACGCTGGTCTTCTATCTCGTCGCGGCGAAGGACGCGCCGGACGAGCGGCAGCGCGCGAGCTGGCGCAACTATCGCGCCTTGCTCGCCGACGCCGACAGCTGGCGCTTCATGTTCTTCTACTTCATCACTTTCGGCGGCTTCGTCGGCCTCGCCAACGCGCTGCCGCTCTATTTCACCCTGCAGTTCCACGTCTCCGGCATCGCTGCCGGCCTGATCGTGGCGGTGATCGTGCTGTTCGGCTCCGCCTTCCGCCCGGTCGGCGGCCACATCGCCGACCGGCTCGGCGGCATCCGTACGCTGCTCCTGCTCTTCGCCGTGGTGAGCGCCGCCTATCTCGCCGTCGCCTTCCTGCCGAGCGGGCCCGCCGCGGCATCGGGCGGCTGGGACCTCGCCGACATGCCGGGCGTCGCCTGGCTCGCCATGCTGCTCTTCTCCGGCGGCGTGCTCGCGCTCGGCATGGGCAACGGCGCCGTCTTCCAGCTGGTGCCGCAGCGTTTCCGCCGCGAGATCGGCATCATGACCGGCCTCGTCGGCTGCGCCGGCGGCATCGGCGGCTTCCTGTTGGCGCGCGTGCTCGGCCTGTCGAAGGTCTATACCGGCGGCTTCACCGGCGGCTTCGTCCTGTTCAGCCTGCTGGCGCTGGTCTCGCTCGCCGGGCTGAGCCTGGTGCGCAAGCGCTGGCGCGCCTCCTGGGGCGCGGTCTCGGGGGCGCGGGTTTAGGAGCCGGTCTATCGGCGGGTCAGAGCCGGGTCTGGCGGCTGCCGCGGGTGACGGCGTCGCCGCCGCCGGCGCACTGCCCGACGCCGGCCTGGAGCAGGCTGCGGTCGCGCGCCTCGCTATAGACGACGCGGGCGCCTCCGGCTTGGTCATAGAGAAAGAGATCGAGGACGCAATCGGCGCCGCGATACTGCCAGAGCTCGGCCGGCGGCTCGTCGCGGCGGAAATCGGGCTCGCCGAAAAGCGCCACCACCTCGGCGGCGCTGAGCCCCTTGAGCTTGCCCATGTCGAAAAGGCGCGCCGTCGCCGCTTGCGGCAAAGCGCCCGGCGCCGGGGAGAAGGAGGCGGGGGTCGGCGCCGCACTGCAGGCGCCGAGCAGCGCCAGCGCCAGGCCGGCCGTCAGCCGGCGGGGCAGATGCCGGCTTCGACCGGCGGCGTTGCTGCCGGTTCCTGCCTCGGCTGCGGCGAGCGACCCGACCATCTGAACCTGCTCCCGGGGCGCCGGAGCGGCCCCCGACGCGTCAGCTCGCCTTGGCCTCGTCCGCCAGCGACAGGATGGTCGGGCGCGACATCGGCGTCGGCGCATCGCCGGCGTCGGCCATCGGCTGGGCCTGGACATCGCCCGAGATCTGGCCACCGCACTCGATCTCGATCTGGCCATAGCGCACGGTGCCGATGACCCGGCCGCTGGCGCGGATCAGTAGACGCCGGCGAACGTTAAGGGTTCCTTCAAACCGGCCGCGAATCTCGGCGTCGTCGATCGAGGCCGAGCCTTTGAACAGGCCGGTCTCGGCGATGTCGATGTCGCGGCAATTGGCGAGGTTGGCCTCGACGCTGCCTTCGACCACCAGCCGGTCGCAGGCGGTGATCTCGCCGGACAGCGAGATCTCGCGGCCGACGATCAGCTTGCGCTGCTCGCTGTCGCGCTTCACCGGCGTCGGCACGGTCGGCGTGCGCGGCGTCTCGCTGGCGATGGCGGGCTTCGCCGCGTCCAGCGGCTTCGCCGTTTCGGTGGCGAGCGGCCGCGCGCCGGCCGTCGCCGGCGGGCGAGGCGGCGCCGGGGTCGGGGCGGTCGTCGACGGACGCGAGCCGGGTTTTGCCGGGATGCCCATCTCCTCGTCGAGCGCCGGCAGGAGCCTATCGTCTTCAGAGGGCTTTTTTCGGCCGAACATGGCGGAGACACCTGAAAGGGTTGGTGGAAACGGGGGCCAGCTTCGCGCCGACTGATTAATCCTTCATTAACCCTGTTCGCCGCGAGCCCGCGAATGTTTCGGCCGCCTCGTCCCGTCTCAGCCCTTCGAAGACATGCAGCATAAATGCCGCCGCCATCACCGGCGCCACCAGATTGACCAAGGGCAACGACAGCAGGATGGTGATGACGACTCCGGCCAGAACCAGCCGACCGCGATGCCGCCGCCACATCGCCGCCGCCGCGCCTCCGTCCACCCGACGAAGCGCGACCAGCTCAAAATATTCGCGCCCGACAAGATAACCGTTCAATAGGTAGTAGATAAAGAGATTTATCGCCGGCAAGAGGTAGAGCGGCAGGGCGGCCAGGTTGAGCACCAGGGCAAGCAGCAGGAGTCGCAGCGCGCTGGCGAGCCCGCCGCCGATGCCGCGGCGGCGGACCGGCGCGATGCCCGGATATCGGCGGCTTTCCACGGACTCGACGATGCCATCGAGAAAAAATCCCAGGATCAGCAGCGTCATCGCCGGAAACAACAGCCAGGCGAGCAGCAGCGCCGCGGCACTTCCGACGATCTCGATCAGCGCATAAAGCCGGCCATTCCCCGCGACTCGCAGGAGTTCGAGCCCCAGGCTGATTCCGAGCCAGAGCATCAGGAGCAGCGCCAGGGCGAGCGCCAGGCTGATCAGGATGGCGCGGCGCTGCTCGGGCGCGACCGTGTCCTCGACGGCGAGTCGAAATTCGCTGAGCATCGCGCCTCCTTCGGCGTCGGGAAGGGCCAGGGTTGCGCCCGGCGCCCGCCGACGCAAGCGGCGATGGCGCGCATTCGGCGCAGCTTTGGCGGAAAGCTTGCCGGGTCAGGCGGCCTCTCTATACTCCGCGCCGATTTTCCCGGCGCGGAAGGGCTTCATGGAAGCGGTTCTCGATGTCGTCGGTATCGGCAACGCCATCGTCGACGTCATCGCCCAGGCCGACGATGCTTTTCTCGCGCGCCAGGGCCTCACCAAAGGCGCGATGCAGCTCATCGACGCGGCGCGCGCCGAGGCGCTCTATGCGGCGATGGGGCCGACGCTGGAGATGTCCGGCGGCTCGGCCGGCAACACCCTGGCCGGCATCGCCTCGCTCGGCGGCAAGGGCGCCTATATCGGCAAGGTGCGCGAGGACGAGCTTGGCCGCGTCTTCGCCCACGACATGCGCGCGATCGGCGTTCACTTCGATACGGCGCCGCTCGCCGAAGGCCCGCCCACCGCGCGCTCGCTCATCCTGGTGACGCCGGACGCGCAGCGCACCATGAACACCTTCCTCGGCGCCTGCGTCGAGCTCGGCCCCGAGGATGTCGCGCCCGACCTCGTCGCCGCGGCGCGGGTGACCTATCTCGAAGGTTATCTCTTCGATCCCCCGCGCGCCAAGGCGGCGTTCCAGAAGGCGGCGGAGCTCGCCCATGCTGCCGGGCGCAAGGTCAGCCTCACGCTTTCCGACGCCTTCTGCGTCGGCCGCTACCGCGCCGAGTTCCGCGCGCTCATCGAAGGCCATGTCGACATCCTCTTCGCCAACGAGGCGGAGATCACCGCGCTCTACCAGACCAGCCACTTCGACGAGGCGCTCGCCGCCGTGCGCGGCCATTGCGAGATCGCGGCGCTGACGCGCAGCGAGCGCGGCTCCGTCGTCGTCACAAAGGACGAGACCCATGCGGTTCCCGCGGTGCGCATCGACCAGCTGGTCGACACCACCGGCGCCGGCGACCTCTACGCGGCGGGGTTTCTCTATGGGCTCACCCACGGCAGCGAGCTTGCCGCCGCCGGACGGCTCGGCAGCCTCGCCGCCGCCGAGGTGATCGGCCATTACGGCGCCCGGCCGGAGACCTCGCTGCGCGAGCTCGCCGCGCTGGCCGGGCTGCTCTAGGCGCGCCGCGGCGGCGATATTCCCGTCGACCGGCGCGGCGATCTCGGCTATACCACCGCCGCCATTGCGCTTCGCCGCGGCGATGCCCATCTGAACCCGTCATCCACTATTAACCCTTTTCCGGCATCGTGCCGCGCCCATGGATATCCGCAACATCGCCATCATCGCGCATGTCGACCACGGCAAGACCACGCTGGTCGACGCCCTGCTGCGCCAGAGCGGGGCGTTCCGCGCCAACCAGCAGGTGATGGAGCGCGCGCTCGACAGCAACGTCCTCGAGCGCGAGCGCGGCATCACCATCCTCGCCAAATGCACCTCGGTGCAGTGGAAGAGCACGCGCATCAACATCGTCGACACGCCCGGCCATGCCGATTTCGGCGGCGAGGTCGAGCGCATCCTGAGCATGGTCGACGGCGTCGTCGTGCTGGTGGACGCGGCGGAAGGGCCGATGCCGCAGACCAAGTTCGTCGTCGGCAAGGCGCTGCGCCAGGGCCTGAGGCCGATCGTCGTCATCAACAAGGTCGACCGGCCGGACGCGCGCGTCCACCAGGTGCATGACGAGATCTTCGACCTCTTCGCCGCGCTCGACGCCACCGACGCGCAGCTCGACTTTCCGACGCTCTACGCCTCGGGCCGCGCCGGCTGGGCGGTGGCCGATCTCGACGCGCCGCGCCAGGATCTGAGCGCGCTCTTCGACCTCATCGTGCGCCATGTGCCGGCGCCGGTCGCCGATCCCGACCAGCCCTTCGCCATGCTGGTGACGACGCTCGAGAGCGACCCCTATCTCGGCCGCGTGCTGACCGGCCTCATCCACAGCGGCACGGCGCGGGTCAACATGCCGGTCAAGTCGCTGTCGCGCGACGGGCGGGTCATCGAGCAGGCGAGGCTGACCAAGCTGCTCGCCTTCCGCGGCCTCGAGCGCAAGCCGATCGAGGAGGCGCAGGCCGGCGACATCATCGCCATCGCCGGACTCACCGAGACGACGGTGGCCGACACCATCTGCGCGCCGGAAGTGACCGAGGCGCTGCCGGCGACGCCGGTCGATCCGCCGACGCTCGCCATGACCTTCTCGGTCAATGACAGCCCGCTCGCCGGCCGCGAAGGCAGCAAGGTCACCTCGCGCATGATCATCGAGCGGCTGCGGCGCGAGGCGGAGGGCAACGTCGCCATCCGCGTGCGCGAGACCGAGGACAAGGACGCGGTCGAGGTCGCCGGCCGCGGCGAGCTGCAGCTGGGCGTGCTGATCGAGACCATGCGGCGCGAGGGCTACGAGCTCGCCATCTCGCGCCCGCGCGTCCTGTTCAAGACCGATCCCGCCACCGGCCAGCGCCTCGAGCCGATCGAGGAGGTGCAGATCGACGTCGACGAGGATTTCTCCGGCATCGTCGTCGAGAAGATGGCGGGGCGGAAGGCCGAGATGGTCGATATGCGCCCCTCCGGCGGCGGCAAGCAGCGGCTCACCTTCTACGCGCCGACGCGCGGCCTCATCGGCTATCAGGGCGAGTTCCTCACCGACACGCGCGGCACCGGGATCATGAGCCGGCTGTTTCACGGCTATGCGCCGTGGAAGGGGCCGATCGAGGGCCGCCGCAACGGCGTGCTGATCTCCACCGGCGACGGCGCCGCGGTCGCCTATGCCCTGTGGAACCTCGAGGATCGCGGGCCGATGTTCATCATGCCCGGGACCCAGGTCTATCAGGGCATGATCATCGGCGCCCATACCCGCGACAACGACCTCGACGTCAATCCGCTGAAAGGCAAGCAGCTCACCAACATCCGCACCACCGCCAAGGACGAGGCGGTACGGCTGACGCCGCCGATCCTGATGACGCTCGAGCAGGCGATCGCCTACATCGCCGACGACGAGCTGGTCGAGGTGACGCCGAAATCGATCCGCCTGAGGAAGCGCTTCCTCGACCCCAACGAGCGCAAGCGCCAGGCGCGGGCGGCAGAGGCGGGGTGAGGAAGCTGTCAGCCGTCAGCCGTCGGTAAGGATTTCGGCTGCCGATCCACGATGGTCGCTGATCGACGAAGCGAAGGCGAAAGCTGAGAGCTGACAGCTTCTTCCTTCTCCGCTATCGTCCGCGCCGTCACCTCATCACCGGCACGGATCAGAAGATGCGCTCGAAGATTTTCATTGCCGCCCTCGGTCTTCTCCTGCTCGCGCTGGCGCCGGCGCGCGCTGCCGATCCCGAGAACACGCTTTACATGGACGTGCCGAAAGGCCGCGTGGTGATCGAGCTCAGGCCCGACCTCGCGCCCAAGACCGTGGCGCACATCAAGGCGCTGGTGCGGGCCGGCTTCTATGACGGGCTCACCTTCCACCGCGTCCTCGACGGCTTCATGGCGCAGGGCGGCGATCCCAAGGGCGACGGCACCGGCGGCTCGGGCCAGACCGTGCCGGCGGAGTTCAGCCAGGGGCATTTCGTCCGCGGCACCGTCGGCCTCGCCCGCGGCGACGATCCCGACAGCGGCGACAGCCAGTTCTTCATCTGCTTCGCGCCCGCGCCCTTCCTCGACGGCAAGTACACCATCTTCGGCCAGGTCGTCTCCGGCATGGACGCGGTCGACGCCCTCAAGCGAGGCGACCCCAACCGCAACGGCACGGTCGTCGACCCCGACCACATCATCCGCATGCAGATCGCCGCCGATGCCGACAAGTCGAAATAGCGCCGGGCGCAGCTTGCCGCTGCGGCGTCGCCGTGGGATAACCCGCCGGTCCTTTCCAGGAGGTGCGGCATGAGCGCGGCGGATCTCGAGAACACGCTTTATCTCGACGTGCCCGCCGGCCGCGTCGTCATCGAGCTGCGGCCGGACCTCGCGCCCAACCACGTCGCGCGCATCAAGGAGCTGGCGCGCGAGGGCTTCTATGACGGCCTCCCCTTCCACCGCGTCATCGACGGCTTCATGGCGCAGACCGGCGACCCCAACGGCGATGGCACCGGCGGCTCGGGCCGCAAGCTCAAGGCCGAGTTCAACAAGGGCAAGCATCTGCGCGGCACCTGCTCGATGGCGCGCGCGCAGAGCCCGGACAGCGCCGACAGCCAGTTCTTCATCTGCTTCGCGCCCGCGCCCTTCCTCGACGGCAAGTACACCGTCTGGGGCCAGGTCGTCTCGGGCATGGAGCATGTCGATGCCATCAGGAAGGGCGACGAGGACGACAACGGCGCCGTCGATGACCCCGACATCATCATCCGCCTGCAGGTCGCCGCCGACACCGCGGACGCGTAAGCGCGCCGCCGACGCGCGGCGGCCGGGGTAGGGCAATGGCGTCCTGGCGCGAAGCGCTGTCCGTCTACCGCAGCCGGCGCATGCTGGCGATCCTGTGCATGGGCTTCTCGAGCGGCCTGCCGCTGCCGCTCACCTTCGGCACCTTGTCCTACTGGCTCGCCGAGGACGGCGTGTCGCGCACCGCGATCGGCCTCTTCGTGCTGGTGGGCTTCTCCTACAACTACAAATTCGTCTGGTCGCCCTTCATCGACCGGCTGCCGATCCCGTTCCTGACGCGCCGGCTCGGGCGGCGGCGGAGCTGGGCGGTGCTCATCCAGCTGCTGCTGATGGCGGCGATCTTCGCGCTCGGACGGACGGATCCCAAGACGGATCTCGCCGCCACCGCGCTGCTGGCGGTGCTCGTCGCCTTTCTGTCGGCGAGCCAGGACATCGTCATCGACGCCTACCGCATCGAGCTGCTGCGGCCGGACGAGCAGGGCGCCGGCGCGGCGGCGACGCAATGGGGCTATCGCATCGGGATGCTGGCGGCGGGCGCCGGCGCCTTCGACGCGGCCGCCTTCGGCGGCTGGCACTTCGCCTATGCGGTCATGGCGGGGCTGATGGCGGTGGGGCTGGTCACCGTGCTGCTGACGCGCGAGCCGGCGGTGCCGCCGCCGCCGCCGCCGGCGGGCGGCGGCCGCACGCTCGATCAGGTCGCCGCCTGGGCGCGCCAGGCGATCGTCATGCCGTTCGGCGATTTCATGCGCCGGCGCGGCTGGGTCGCCATCGTCGCCTTCATCGTGCTCTACAAATGCGGCGAGGCGCTTGCCGGGACGATGGCCAATCCGCTCTATCAGGGGCTGGGCTTCACCAAGCTCGAGGTCGGCAACATCGGCAAGATCGTCAGCTTCGCCGCCTCGCTCAGCGGCGTCGCGCTGGGCGGGGCGCTGGTGGCGCGGCTCGGCGTCTTCGGCGCGCTGCTGCTCGGCGGCGTGCTGCAGATGCTGTCGAACCTGCTCTACGTCGCGCTGCTGGCGGCCGGGCACAACGACCTGATGCTGGCGCTCTCGATCTTCGGCGAGAACTTCACCGGCAGCATGGCGTCCGCCGCCTTCGTCGCCTATCTCTCGGGCCTTTGCAGCATCGCCTTCACCGCGACGCAATACGCGCTCTTCTCGTCGATCGCCGCGGTGCCGGTCCGCATCCTCTCGGCGCCGGCCGGCTGGCTCGTCGACCGCCTCGACTGGATCCCGTTCTTCCTCGTCGCCACCGCCGCCTGCGTGCCGAGCCTGGTTCTGCTGCTGTGGCTGCGCCGGGCCCTCGTCGCCGAGGCGCCGATCGCCGTCCCGCGCTGAGGGCTCCTAGCCGATGCGCAGCAGCCAGGCCCGATTGTCGTTGAGCCAGTCGCGCTGGCGCTCGACGTTCGGGACGAGCCGCTCCACCAGCCGCCAGAAGCGCGGTCCGTGGTTCATCTCGACGAGATGCGCCACCTCGTGCGCCACGACATAGTGCAGCACCGCCTCGGGCGCCATGATGAGGCGCCAGGAAAAGGCCATGTTGCCGTTGGCCGAGCAGCTGCCCCAGCGCGTCGTCGTGTCGCGCACGGTGATGCGGCCGACCTCGCGCTCGAGCTGCTGCGCCAGCCGCCGGGCCCGCCGGCTCAGCTCCTCGCGCGCCCGCTCGCGGAGGAAGTCGCGGACGCGGCGGGCGAGATGCAGCTTCTCGCCGGTGACGCGAAGCTCGCCCGCCTCCACCCAGACCGGGCCGTGCTCGTTCGAGCGCGCCGCCCGGCGGATGCGGTGCGGCTCGCCGAGGATCGGCACTTTCTCGCCCTCGGCGAAGATCACCCGCGGCGGCAGGGCGGCCAGGCGACTTTCAACCCAGTCGCGATTCGAATTGAGGAAATTCAATGCCCGCGGGAGGGAGGTCCGCGGCGGCAGGACCAGCTCGACCGCATCGCCGACGGCGTCGATCTTGAGCGCCAAGCGCCGGGCGCGGCGGCTCACCCGCACCCGGACCGGGACCTTGCCGACCCGGTGGGCGGCCGGTCGGGGCGGGCTCACGCGAAAGGGGGCTACGGTCTTCACAGCTTCGTAAATACCCTGTCCCGCGCTTTCCCCGCAAGTGGTCAACAGGCTTAACAAAACGCCGTGACGGTGCGGTTAACCCGGCTTAAGGCCGGCCGTCATTCCCGCTTCACAAGTCTGTCGCAATTCGGCAAGGTTCGGCGCATTAGAACGACAAGGTCGACGCTGCCGTCGCGGCGGCGAACTGGGGAGGATCAGAATGTTCGTGGTGAAGAGGGTGCTGCTCGCCGTCGCGCTTGCCCTGCTCGCCGCGCCCGTGGCGTTTGCCCAGGGTGCGCCGATCGAGATCCAATGGTGGCACGCGATGACGAGCGTCAATGGCGAGCTCGTCAACAAGATGGCCGACGAGTTCAACCACTCGCAAAGCCGGTACAAGGTCGTCCCCGTCTACAAAGGCGGCTATGCCGACACCATGCAGGCGGCGATCGCCGCCTTCCGCGCCGGCAATGCGCCGGCGATCGTGCAGATCTTCGAGGTCGGCACCGCAACGATGATGGCGGCGAAAGGCGCAGTGAAGCCGGTCTATCAGCTGATGGCGGAAGCCGGCGAGAAGTTCGATCCCAAGGCCTACCTGCCGGCGATCACCGGCTATTTCAGCACCGCCGACGGCAAGATGCTGTCGCTGCCCTTCAACAACTCGACCGCGATCCTCTACTACAACAAGGACGCCTTCACCAAGGCCGGCCTCAATCCCAACCGACCGCCCAAGACCTGGCCCGAGCTCTTCGCCGACGCCAAGAAGATTCGCGCGGCGGGCTACGCCTGCGGCTTCACCACCTCGTGGCTCTCCTGGATCCAGATCGAGCAGTTCAGCGCCTGGCACAATTTGCCGATCGGCACCAAGGCGAACGGCATGGAAGGCACCGACACGGTGTTCGAGTTCAACAACCCGATCGTCGTGCGCCACATCCAGAATCTCGTCAACGCGGAGACGGACAAGAGCTTCGTCTATGGCGGCCGCACCACCGAGCCCGATCAGATGTTCGTCAGCGGCGAATGCGGCATGACGCTCAACTCCTCGGCCTATTACGGCCTCGCCAAGGCGGGCGCGAAATTCCCGTTCGGCATGGGCGAGCTGCCCTACTATCCCGACGTCAAGGGCGCGCCGCAGAACACGATCATCGGCGGCGCGAGCCTCTGGGTGATGGGCGGCAAGACGCCGGCGGAGTACAAGGGGGTGGCCGAGTTCCTCTCCTTCCTCTCGACCACGCCGCAGCAGGTGCGCTGGCACGAGACGACCGGCTATCTGCCGATCACCAAGGCCGCCTACGAGGCGACGCGCGCCAGCGGCTTCTACAAGGAGCATCCGGGCCTCGATTTGGCGGTGATCCAGATGACGTCGAAGCCGCCGACCGAGAACTCGCGCGGCCTGCGCTTCGGCAACTTCGCGCAGATCCGCGACGTCATCGCCGAAGAGCTCGAGAACGCCTTCTCCGGCAAGGAAACGGCGCAGCAGGCGCTCGACAACGCGGTGAAGCGCGGCAACGCCCTGCTGCGCCAGTTCGAGGCGTCGACGAAGTAGTGTGCCGGTGGTCCCCCGCCTCACGCTCCCGCTGCGCGGGTCCCTCCCTCTCCGCCCCGGCGGGGCGGAGAGGCGCAACCGGTTCGACCGCTTCGCGATCGAACCCAAGCGGGGCCGGCCGCAGAGCGGTCGGCCGGGGTGCGGGGTGAGGTGGGGCGCGGCGCAGATTTCCGATCGCCGGCATTAAGGCCATGCAGCGGCGCGTCGTCTTTCGCGGCAAGGCTCTGCCCTATCTCCTGGTGACGCCGCAGCTCGCGGTCACGCTGGTGTTCTTCTTCTGGCCGGCGGCGCAGGCCTTCTGGCAGTCGGTGCATCGCGAGGATCCCTTCGGCCTCTCCTCGCACTTCGTCGGGCTCGACAATTTCACGGCGCTGCTCGCCGATCCCGACTATGCCGACGCCATCCTGCGCACCGCGGTGTTCAGCCTCGCCGTCACCGTGCTGGTGCTGGTGCCGTCGCTGCTGCTGGCGGTGATGGCCGATCGCGTGATCAAGGCGGCCACCGCCTACAAGACCGTGCTGCTGCTGCCCTATGCGGTGGCGCCGGCGGTGGCGGGGGTGCTGTGGCTCTTCCTGTTCTATCCCGGCGTCGGCCCGCTCGCCTTCGCGCTGCACCGGCTCGGCATCGACTGGAACTATCTGCTGAACGGCGGCCAGGCGATGGCGCTGGTCATCGTCATCGCCGCCTGGAAGCAGATCAGCTACAATTTCCTGTTCTTCCTCGCGGGGCTGCAGTCGATCCCGAAGTCGCTGCTTGAGGCGGCGGCGATCGACGGCGCCGGCCGCACGCGGCGCTTCTGGACCATCGTCTTCCCGCTGCTCTCGCCGACCGCCTTCTTCCTCGTCGTCGTCGACGTCGTCTACGCCTTCTTCGACACCTTCGGCGTCATCCGCAGCGTCACCGCCGGCGGTCCCGGCAAGTCGACCGAGATCTTGGTCTACAAGGTCTATTACGACGGCGTCGTGGCGCTCGACCTCGGCGGCTCGGCGGCGCAATCGGTGATTCTGATGGCGATCGTGGTGGCGCTCACCGCGCTGCAGTTCCGCTATGTCGAGCGCAAGGTGCATTATTGATGCGCGCGCGGGCCCCTGCCGCCGACTGGCTGCCGCACCTCATCCTGCTGGGCGGCGTCGTCATCGTCGCCTTCCCGATCTACATGACCTTCGTCGCCTCGAGCCTGACGCCGCAGGACATCCTCGCCGGCATGCCGCTGCTGCCGGGCTCGCATCTCTTCGCCAACTACCGCGAGGCGCTGTTCACCGGCGTCGCCGCCACCAGCGGCGAGTCGGTGGCGCGGATGCTTTGGAACACGCTGGTGATGGCGCTGATCATCGCCGTCGGCAAGATCGCCATCTCGCTGCTCTCGGCCTATGCCGTGGTGTTCTTCCGCTTTCCGCTGCGCATGGTCATCTTCTGGATGATCTTCGTGACCTTGATGCTGCCGGTCGAGGTGCGCATCGTGCCGACCTACAAGGTGGTGGCCGATCTCGGCATGATCGACAGCTTCGCCGGCCTCACCATCCCGCTCATCGCCTCGGCCACCGCGACGCTGCTCTTCCGCCAGTTCTTCCTCACCGTCCCCGACGAGCTGGTCGAGGCGGCGAAGATCGACGGCGCCGGGCCGCTGCGCTTCCTCGTCGACACGGTGATCCCGCTGTCGAGCACCAACATGGCGGCGCTCTTCGTCATCCTCTTCATCTATGGCTGGAACCAGTTCCTCTGGCCGCTGCTCGTCACCAACAGCGCCGAGATGACGACCATCGTCATCGGCCTGACGCGGATGATCGGCACCGGCGACGGCCGCACCGACTGGGACATCGTCATGGCGACGGCGATCCTCGCGCTGCTGCCGCCGGCGCTGGTGGTGGTGCTGATGCAGCGCTGGTTCGTCAAAGGGCTGGTGGAGAGCGAGAAGTAATGGCCGAGGTCTCGCTCCGCGCGCTGCGCAAATCCTTTGGGCCGGTGGAGATCATCCACGGCGTGTCCTGCGACATCGCCGACGGCGAGCTCGTCGTCGTCGTCGGCCCCTCGGGCTGCGGCAAGTCGACCCTGCTGCGCATGGTGGCGGGGCTCGAGGAGATCAGCGCCGGCGAGATCGCCATCGGCGGCAAGGTGGTGAACGCGGTCGAGCCCAAGGACCGCGACATCGCCATGGTGTTCCAGAACTACGCGCTCTACCCGCATATGAGCGTGCGCGACAACATGGCCTACGGCCTCAAGATCCGCAAACTGCCGCGCGCCGAGATCGAGGCGCGGGTGCGGCGCGCCGCCGGCATCCTGCAGCTGGAATCGCTGCTCGACCGCAAGCCGCGCCAGCTCTCCGGCGGCCAGCGCCAGCGCGTCGCCATGGGCCGCGCCATCGTCCGCGATCCCCAGGTCTTCCTCTTCGACGAGCCGCTCTCCAACCTCGACGCGCAGCTGCGCGTGCAGATGCGGGTCGAGATCAAGCGGCTGCAGCAATCGCTCGGCACCACCTCGATCTACGTGACGCACGACCAGGTCGAGGCGATGACGCTCGCCGACCGGCTCGTCGTCATGCGTGCCGGGACGGCCGAGCAGGTCGGCCCGCCGCTCGCGCTCTACGACCGGCCGGCGACGGTGTTCGTCGCTTCCTTCATCGGCTCGCCGGCGATGAACCTGCTGCCCGCGGCGGCGGCGGGCGACGGCGTGGCGCTCGCCGACGGCACGCGCCTGCCGCGTCCCATCGATTGCGGGGCGCTCATAAAGCTCGAGCGGCGGCCCGATCTGCTCGGCGATGCCGCTATGCATGACGACGAGCCGGTCGGCGAGCGTCATCGCCTCCACCT
>JASHTP010000118.1 GCA_030040495.1 Alphaproteobacteria bacterium | reverse complement strand
TGCCCGATGAGGTGATCGCGATCCTCAAGAATACCGATAATGGGATTACCCACAACAAATCCGGCTACTCGCCGACAAATGACGGCACCTATCAGAGCATCGTCTTCGACGTCTCAGGCCGCCGCGTCATCGTATCGAACGGGACGGAGCTGCCCGTATCGCTGACCGGCGAATTCCGGGAGTTCCTCCTGAGCGATGACTAAGCGCTTTCGGCAGCGCCTGGCGCGCGCCATCATCATCGACCGGGCGAGCCCGGGGAGCGTTTCCATCGTCGGACGCGTCGCGTGCGGGCGCACGAAAGAGAACTATCGGTTCGCCGGCCGATTCGTGGCCGGGAAGGCGGTGCTCGACATCGGCGGCGGCACGGGCATCGGCCACGATCTCCTGCTGGCCGGCGGCGCCAGCTCGATCCTGTCGCTCGACCGGCACGTCGCATCGACGGCGCCGGGCGGCGATGCGAGAGTGCGCTTCGTGCGCGGCGACTTCCTGACCTGCCCGCTTGCCGACGGGCAATTCGACGTGGTCATTTGCCTGGGAACGCTGTTCTATCTCGACGACATCGACGCCGCGCTCGCGAAGATGCACCGGCTCCTGAAGCCCGCCGGGACGCTCATCGTCAACTGCATCAATCAGCGGCTCGTCCGCCGCTATTTCGCCATGCCGCTCGAGGAGATCGACGGGAAATTCTCGACCGCCTACGACGAGCCCGGACTCCGCGCCTTCCTCAAGAACCACTTCGAGGCCGAGCCCGATCTATACGTCCAGCAGCCGGTCCCGGTCTCGCGGTCCCTCGCCGGCCTGCTCGGCTTCTGGCTGGCGCCGTTGACCTGGCCCTTGCGCCGGCATCCGGTGGTGCCCAAGCCGCCGGGCACCGAGGGGATGTTCGTCTATGCCGTCGTGAACAAGAACGGCTGAGGAACGTGCGTGTTCGCTGAAATTACCGCGCTCATACTCGTCTACCGGTACTGGGCCATTCTTCTGTTCGCGCTTTTCGAAGCGCCGTTGACGAGCATCATCATCGGATTCTTCGCCGCGACCGGCGACTTGAATCTGTACCTCGCTTTCGGCGGCATCGTCCTCGGCGACTTCATCGGCGACTCCGTCCTTTACGTCTTCGGACGCCAGTACCGCCGCCTCTTCGAGAGGGTCGGCTCGCGCCTGAAGCTTTCCCCCGCGCGCGCGCGCAAGGTGCTCGCCTATCTCGAAAAGCGCGACCGGCGGGCCATCGTCCTGTCGAAGCTCGTGCACGGCATCGGCTTCACCGGACTGATCGCAGCGGGTGGCGTGCGGATGCCGTTCCGACGGTTCATCCTCACCTGCGTCGTCGTCACCATCTGCCAATCGGCGGTGCTGGTCGCGGTTGGCATGCTGTCGGGCCGGACTTATCGGCTGTTCGCGCACTTGCTCGGCTATTTCGATGTCGTCGTCGCCGCCATCTTCCTGCTCGCCCTCTTCGTTCTCTTCAGGATGCTGGTCGAGACGGTCGCCGACCGGAACACGAAGGACTAGCAGGCTGTGGAGGAAGTCACCAAGAGCGAGCTTGGGCGGCTGATCCGTCGTCATGAGGAAAGCGACTCTAACCGGTCGGGGAGCGGTCGACTTCGGGTTTCGCAAGGCCACGGGATCTTGATCTGCATCAACAACTGCCGGACGGTAAGGTCGTATTGTTTTTTTCAGTTCCTTCCGTGCCGGTGGAGGCATGCATGAATAAACTTCGTATCCTGGTGGTCGCCGCCGTTCTATCGTTGCTGGCCGGAGCCAGCCCGGCACTCGCACAACACCATGGTGGCGGCGGATGGCACGGCGGCGGCTGGCACGGCGGCTGGCATGGCGGGGTCTATTTCGGCTTCGGTCCGTGGTGGGGCCCGTGGTGGGACTATCCTTACGGTTACCCCTATGCCTATGGCTATCCCTATGCCTACCCTTATCCCTATGCCTATCCCGCCGCTCCCGCCCCTACGGCTCCAGCGCCAAGCGTGTGGTACTATTGCCGGTCGAGCAAGGCGTACTACCCCTATGTCTCGTCTTGTCCGGAAGGATGGCAGCAGGTGCCCGCTCAGCCTCAGCAATAGGCGCGCGGCGACGTCGCACCGCGGCGCATCTTACGCTCGGGGCCGTTTCAATCGGCGCATCGTCCGCCGACGAGATGCTGGAAGATAGCGATGGATCACGTCGGGAGGCGCAGTCCGCCACGCGTTGCCCCACGGGCGTGCCGTCCTTGGCGCAGACCGGCGATGGCCCTGCTGCTGCTCGTCGGCGCAGCGGCGACGGCCCATGCCCAGTTCGGCGGTGGTCACGGCAGCCGTCAACGGAACCAGCAGCAGACACCGCAACAATCTCCGGCACCGACGCCCCCGGCGGCCGCGCCGGAGCCGTGGCCCCGGCTCGACGCCGGCGCGCTCCTGTGCAAGTCGCGCGACGCTCTCCTCGGCTATCAGACGCAACTCGCCAAGGGTGCGAACGCGGCAGCCGCAGCACAGGCGTCCGACTGCCACACCATCCTGAAGCAGACCGGCATCCAGATCCTGGACCGTGACGGTGCTTCACGCACCCAAATCGTCACGACGGACGAGGCCAAAGAGACCGGCTGGACCAACACCTACCTGCCATCGACCCCGCCAGCCTCTGTCGCCAACGGCACGGGCGCAGGGAACTGAGCGCCGGGAGCCGGTTTCGATCGGACGGAACCCCATCTCCCGCCGCGTCGTTCGCGCGGAAGTGCGACTCCGTCACCGGGAAGTGATGCCGTCCGATCGGCATCCGCATTAGATTGCCGCAAAACTGGGGAGGCGCATGGGCCGAGACGTCGCCGTCCTGGCCGTCCTGGGTCTTCTCGCGTGTGGCGCGCTCGCCGGCTGCACCAGCCTGCCGGCGTGCAAGTATCGGATGTCCGAGCAATCGCCCGAGGCCGGGATCATTGGCAAAATCGGCGATGAATCGCAGATGCCGATGCTCCCCTATAACCCTTATTGGATCTCGACGGAGCCGTCACTGCCCGTCGCCGGATCGCCCAGCGATCCCTGCGCCGGCGAGCCCTACCATCCCGGGCGGCTGCCCCCGTAGCCCCGGCGGGGACGCTCGGCCTTGCGTCGGCTGGCGGACCGTCCTTCGGCGTCCCGCTACAATCGGCCGCGACCGGAGCGGGCTCATCCTCTATATCCGCTCCCTGCAGCAACCGGCAGATCCAGCCGCCGCGGCGATCGACCTTCATTCCTCGAGGAGCCCACTCATGGACGCCCCCTGCGATGCGACCTTGCTCCGTATCTTCGTCGGCAATGACGACGCCTTCGACGAGAAGCCTTTATACGATCAGATCGTGCTCAAGGCGCGCGATATGGCGATGGCGGGAGCCACGGTCACGCGCGGGATTCTGGCCTACGGTCCCGCAAGCCAGGAGCTCCAGATCCGGCTTCGCTTCTCCGAGGATCTTCCCGTCGTCATCGACATCGTCGATACCGACGAGAAGATCAAGGCGTTCCTGCCGATCGTCGAAGCGATGATGGACAGCGGCCTGGTGATCACGCAGAAAGTCTCCGTCGTTCGCTATGGCCGCAAGGCAAAAATGCCCGAGCGAGACGACCCGCGCGCCGCATAGCGCCACAGGCGCGGGCTGCGACTCCCGCATCGAGGCGACTGAAGAGCGTCGGCGCTTGATCCATATCAAGGCCGCTCGTCCGATTTCCGCCGAGTCTCGCATCGGTTCTCATGTCCGCACTGCGAGAGGAAGGTTCCGATGAACGGGAGACATGTCAGCCGAGCCGCCGCCGCGCTGGTCGTAGCGCTCGCCTGCGGGGCCGTCGCGGCGCCGCCGGCCGCCGCCCAGATGGCGCCCGCCGGGCACCCGCATGGCCGAATGGACGCCATGCCGGGCGGGCTGCCCAGGATGCACGTCGAAGGCCAAATCGCTTTTCTCAAGACCGAGCTTGGGATCACCGCCGCCCAGGAACCGCTCTGGGACAAGGTCGCTGCCGCCATGCGCGATGACGTCGCGCAGATGCGGGCGGCGGTGGCGCAGGCTCAGGCCGCGCGACAAGCGCCGGAGACGGCACTGACACACCTCGAGACGCGGGCTCGGTTCGCCGCGCTCCGCGCGACGGGCGAGGAGCGCTTTCTCGCCGCCTTCCGACCGCTTTATGAAGCGCTCTCCGCGGAACAGCGGAAGTCCGCCGACGAGCTGTTTGCTCACGGCCATCCCTGACCCGCCGGCATGGCAGCGGCGCGCTCGGTGCGCGCCGCGCGCCGAGGAGTACTGACATGGCGATGAAACCGTTACCAATGGTGCTCGGTGCCGCCCTGCTCGCCTGCGGCGGCTGCGTCGTAGCCCCGCCTCCGCCCGTGGCGGCTCCCCTCCCGCCACCCGTGGCCCCGGCACCCTATGTCGCCTACCCGTACCCCTACTACTACGACTATTACCCATATTACGACTTCCCCTGGTATGTCGGGCCCGGGGTCGGCGTCGGCGTCGGCTATGGTTGGGGCGGCTGGCATGGCGGCTGGGGGCACGGCAGGCGTTAGCAACCGGCGGCACCGCGGCCAGCATGGCCTGGGCGCGGTCGGCGGAGGCTCCTTGAGCAGCGGAATGCGGCACACGGTCCTGGCGCTCGCGACCTGCGTCATGGCGCTCGCGAGCTCGGGCGAGGCGGCGCCTGCGACCGCCAACTCCGCGGCGGATCTCTTCAACGTCTGTGCGGCGCTCTATGACAAGGGCGACATGCCCGGCGCCGCCAAAGCCTGCAATAAGGCGATCGTCGCCGATCCCGGAAACGCCAATGCCTATTTCTTCAAGGGGTCGGCGCTTTACCGCAGCGGCAGGACGGTGGGCGGCAAATTCACCGTGCCGTCCGGCACCGCCGATACGCTGCGTCGCTATTTGCAGCTCGCGCCCAAGGGCCGCTATGCCGAGGATGCCCGTGACATGTTGAAGGCGCTGCAGTAGCCAGCGCCGGCCGGCCCGCGCACCGCAGCGCGGCCTAGCTCGCCACCGAGCCCGGCGCGCTCGCCTTCCAGAAGCGGCATCCATTGACGAATAGATTGACGCACTCATCCGCCCAAGCCTCGACCTCGGCCTCGGTCATCGGCGTGCCAAGGCCGAGGGCGCGGCGCTGAGGCAGCGTGATGACCATCTGCAGGAATTGCGCGGCGGCGAATTCCGGACGGTCGATGGCCAGGCCGCCGGCGCGCACCTCGCGCTCGAGCAGGGCGGCGATCTGCGTCACCGCCTCGGCCCGGCTGCCTTCGCGCGCGGCGATGGCGGCGAGCTCGGGGAAGCGCTGCGCCTCGGCCGTCATCAAGCGGCTGAGCGCGAGCGCCATCGGCGCCAGAGCGGCGCGCAACATCAGCCGCGCCAAGCGGCGCAGGACATCTTCCAGGCTGCCGCCTTCATAGAGGGGGGTACCGGCCGGCGGCCGCAACTGTTGGATGATCCGGTGCACCACGGCGCCGAAGAGTGCCGCCTTGTCCGGGAAGCGGTGATAGAAGGTGCGCTTGGAAATCCGGGCGCGCTGCGCCACCGCCTCGATGCTGGTGGCGCCATAGCCTTCGGCAAGGAAGAGCTCGCTGGCGACGTCGAGAATGTGCTCGCCGAGACGCGCCGCCGCATCGCGCGAGGGACGGCCGCCGCGGCGCGGCGGAGTCGCGGTCGCCTTCGCCGCGCCGCGCCCGGCCTTGCGCCCGGCCAACCTAAGGATGGAAAAAAGTGGCGTGCGCCACGGCGCCGCTCAGCGTCCGTAATAGGTCGGAGGCGGCGGATAGTAGGCGGCCGGCGGTGGCGCGTAATAATAAGCGGGGGGCGGCGCATAATAGACCGGAGGCGGCGCGTAATAGGCCGGCGCCGGCGCATAGACCGGAGCCGCCAAGGCGCGGACCGGGGCGGTCGCGATCGTTGCCGCCCCGACGAGCGCCGCCGCGCCCAGCGCGGCCACGCCGAGAAAGATACCGTCGTGATGCCGCCAGTGGGCCGAGGCGGACGTGAGGGGTGCGGTGGCAAGAGCAAGGGCGGCACAGCCACCGATAATCGCGGCTCGATAGTTCACCATGACCAGCTCCCAGCAAGCGTCGCTTCGCCTCTTGCGACGATGAGACACATAGCACGGGTCATAACGAAACGCAACTGTACCGTTGCGTTATTTTTAAGACCCCCTCGGATGACCCGTCATTAGAGTCATGATTGGCTTATAAA
>JASHTP010000117.1 GCA_030040495.1 Alphaproteobacteria bacterium | reverse complement strand
GGGCGCGTCGGGCTCGAGCGGCAGGGTCACGGTCTCGAAGGTGCCGCCGAAGCCGGCGGCGCCCTGGCCGCGAGTGATCATCACGCCGCCGCAAGGCCGCGCCGCCATCTCCTGCATGCGCCATTGCCGCAGCGGCCATTGGCCGGGCGGCGTCAAGTCGGCAAAGTTCTTGCCCGTTGCCTCGAAGGCGGCATGATCGCGCAGCTGGCTCCCGGCTACCTTGACCAGGATATTACCGGGCCCAACCAGCTCGAACAGCATGACCCGGCCGAGCAGCTCTTTGATGTCGCCGAGCTCGACGTCGGCGCGCTTGGGCAGCCGCCGCCCGATGCCGCGCCAGCCGAGCCACGCCGCAACGAAGCGGCGGCTCATCTGGTCGTGCGGCGCGGCGAGCAGCACCTTGTCGATCTCGGCGAGCGGTTCGGTTCGCTCCATCGCAGCCTCCCGTGAGGCCTCCGCGGCCCCCCGTGAGGCCTCAGAGTCTAGCGAAATTGGTTAAGGCATTGCTGACGCCGTCGCGACTCGCCGTCGCGCCCGCCATGCCGAGGACGCAACCTGCGGCCGAACGAAGCAGCAGGATGGCATCGCGCGCCGACGCTCGCTACCATCGCACCCTCGGGCTCGCGAGGGAAGACCGGATGGCAGGAGGGGAGGGCGCGGCGAGGGCGATGCCGGCGACGAGCGACGCCGGGCGCGCGGTCGAGATTTTGCGCTCGATCTACGGCTACGCCGAGTTCCGCGGGCTGCAGCAGCCGATCATCGAGCATGTCGTCGCCGGCGGCGACGCGCTGGTGCTGATGCCGACCGGCGGCGGCAAGTCGCTCTGCTATCAGATCCCGGCGCTGGTACGCCCCGGCCTCGGCGTCGTCGTCTCGCCGCTCATCGCGCTGATGAAGGACCAGGTCGACGCGCTGCGCCAGGCCGGCGTCCGCGCCGCCCACCTCAACTCGACGCTTTCCGCGGCCGCGGCCGCCGATGTCGAGCAGGCGATGCGCCAGGGCGCGCTAGACCTCGTCTATGTCGCGCCCGAGCGGCTGGTGACGCCGCGCTGCCTCGATCTCCTTGGTCGTTGCCGGATCGCGCTCTTCGCCATCGACGAGGCGCATTGCGTCTCGCAATGGGGCCACGATTTCCGCCCGGAATACCTGCAGCTCTCGGTGCTGCACGAGCGCTTCCCCGCAGTGCCGCGCCTGGCGCTCACCGCCACCGCCGACGGGCCGACGCGCGGCGACATCTTGGCGCGGCTCAAGCTCGATGAGGCCCGCGTCTTCGCCGCGGGCTTCGACCGTCCCAACATCCGCTACCGCGTCGTCGCCAAGGCGGACGCCAAGGCGCAGCTCCTGCGCTTCCTCGCCGAGGAGCATCCCGGCGACGCCGGCATCGTCTATTGCCTGTCGCGGCGGCGGGTGGAGGAGGTGGCGGCCTGGCTCTGCGAGCGCGGCCGCGTGGCGCTGCCCTATCATGCCGGCCTCGATGCCGGCACGCGCGAGCGCAACCAGGAGCGCTTCCTGCGCGAGGAAGGCGTCATCATCGTCGCCACCGTCGCCTTCGGCATGGGCATCGACAAGCCCAATGTGCGCTTCGTCGCCCATCTCGACGCGCCCAAGAGCCTCGAGGCCTATTACCAGGAGACCGGCCGCGCCGGGCGCGACGGGTTGCCGGCCGACGCCTGGATGACCTACGGCATGCCGGACGTGACCGCGCTCATGGCGCTGCTCGACGCCGCCCAGCTCGACGAGCGGCAGCGGCGGATCGAGCGCCACAAGCTCAACGCCCTGCTGGGGTTCTGCGAGACCGCGACCTGTCGGCGCCAGGTGCTGCTCGGCTATTTCGGCGAGCGCGATCATCCGCCCTGCGGCAATTGCGACAATTGCCTCAGGCCCGCGCGGGTCTGGGACGGGCTGGTGGCGGCGCAGAAGGCGCTTTCCGCCGTGTTCCGCACCGGCCAGCGCTTCGGCGTCGGTCATCTCGTCGACGTGCTGCGCGGCGAGGTGACGGAGCGGGTGCAGCGCTTCGGCCATGACAAGCTCAAGACCTTCGGCGTCGGCACCGAGCTCGACAAGCGCGAATGGCAGTCGGTGTTCCGCCAGCTCGTGGCGCAGGGCCATCTCGAGGTCGATGTCGAGGGCCATGGCGGGCTGCATCTGAGCGAGACCGCGCCTTCGGTGCTGCGCGGCGAGGTGCCGGTGGCGTTCCGCGGCGACGCGCTCGAGCCCAAGGCCGGCCGCCGCCGCGGCGCGCGCGGCCTGGCGCCCTCCGTCCTCGACGGCGCGGCAAAGCCGGGCGACGAGGCGCTCTTCGCCGCGCTGCGCGCGCGCCGCCTGGAGCTCGCGCGCGAACAGGGCGTGCCGCCCTACGTCATCTTTCACGATGCGACCCTGCTCGACATGGTGCGCCGCCGCCCGCGCGACCTCGCCGCGATGAGCGTCATCCCCGGCGTCGGCCGCAGCAAGCTCGAGCGCTATGGCGAGACCTTCCTCGCCATCATCGGCGGGGCGGAGGGTTAGGCTCGCTCGAGGAACGCGCCGGTGCGCCGCATGAGAACGATCTGCCATTATCACCGTGAACGGCGCTTTCCGCAGCCGCCGGAGGCGATCTGGCCGATCGTCGCCGACACCGCCCGCGTCAACGAGCTGAGCGGAACGCCGCCCTACCGGGTCGAGGAGAAGCTCGATGCCGAAGGCAGGGTGCGGCGCATCGCCGTCGCCCGGGTCGGCCCGCTGGCGGTGCGGTGGGAAGAAGGCTTCGGCGAATGGCAGGAGAACCGCCGCGTGGTCCAGCGGCGCGAGTTTCGCTCGGGGCCGTTCGGGCGCTTCGAGGCCTGCTGCGAGCTGTTCCCGGACGGGGCCGGCACCCGTGTGGTGTTCTCGTCCGAGATCGAATGCGTGGGATTGCTCGGCGTGCTGGCGAACGCGCTGGGGCTGGTGACGCGCGAAGGCGACAGGCGGGTTGCCGCCATCGAGCGGCTGGTCCAGCAGGCCGCGCGCGGCGACCGCGTCCTCGGCAGCAGCGACCGCGACCGCGTCGAGCCTTCGTCGCGCTCGCGCCTCGACGCGGCGGCCGGGCAGCTCGCCGCCGATCCGGCCTCGCACGGGCTGGCCGCCACCTTGCTCGGATTCCTCGCCCATGCGCCCGACGTGGCGCTGCGCAGCCTCCGGCCGCTGGAGCTGGCGCGGCTGTGGCGGGCCGAGCCGGACGCGGTCATCGAGCTCTTTCTCGCGGCGCAGCGGATCGGCATCCTGGCGATGGGCTGGGATCTGCTCTGCCCGCGCTGCCGCGGCGCCAAGGCGCGCGTGCGCTCGCTGCACGAACTGCCCAAGGGTGCGCATTGCCCGTCCTGCAATATCGACTATGAGCGCGACTTCACCCGCAACGTCGAGCTGACCTTCCACCCCGAGCCCTGGGTGCGGGCGCTGCCCCAGGGCGAATTCTGCCTACTCGGCCAGGGCTCGACGCCGCACGTGAAGTTCCAGGCCGAGGTCGCGGCGCACGGCAGCGCCGGCTTCGCGCTGTCGCTGCCGCCGGGCGCCTATCGCTTCCGCACCGTCGAAGCCGGTCCTGCCGCCGATGCCGAGCTCGGCGCCGGCGGGCTGATCCCCGAGCTGCAGGCGCGCGATTCCGGCATCGTCCTGATGGCGCCCGGCCGCAAGGGGGAGCTCTTCATCCGCAATGACACGGCGCACGCTCGCTTCTTCGTCGTCGAGGACCGCAACTGGGCCAAGGACGCGCTCACCGGGGAACGCGTCATCGCGCTGCCGGCCTTTCGCCGCCTCTGCCCGGAGCAATTGCTGCGGCCGGGCGACGATGCCGAGATCGGCAGCGTGACCATCATGTTCACCGACCTCAAGGGCTCGACGCAGCTCTACCAGGAGCTCGGCGACGCCAGCGCCTACCGTCTCGTACGCGACCACTTCGCCTTCTTGTCGGAGCGCGTGCAGCGCCACAACGGCTTCGTCGTCAAGACCGTGGGCGACGCGGTGATGGCGGCCTTCCACGATCCCGCCGACGCCGTCGCGGCGGCGCTGTCGATCCAGGACGAGCTCGCCTCGTTCAACCGCGTCCACGCCGAGGCGCCGATCGCGCTGAAGCTCGGGCTCCATGCCGGCCCTTGCGTCGCCGTGACGACGGCGGACGTGCTCGACTATTTCGGCTCGACGGTGAATGCGGCATCGCGCCTCGAGCACCAATGCCGCGGCGGCGAGATCCTCCTGTCGCAGGCCGTGTTGGCGGACCCGGCCGCGCGGCGGGCGATCGCCGGACGGCCCGTCATCGAGGACGAGATGACGCTGCGCGGCTTGAGCGGACCGATCCGGTTTTGCCGCATCGGTCCCCGATCCTGACGCGAGGCAGCGCCGAGCGCCGGCGGCTCAGAACATCCGGTCGAGAAGGCCGATCGAGAAATCGACGGGCAGCGACACGGCAAGGCGTTGGGCGCCGTAGCGCTCCGGCAGCGGCGGCACCGGCGAGGCGTCGCGCAGCATCTTGAGCGCGGCCTCGTCGAGCAGCGGAAAACCCGAGCTGTGCTCGATATGCGGATCGAGCACGGTGCCGTCGCGCAGGATGGTGAAGCCGACGACGAGACGGCCTTGCTCCTTCGCCTTCTTTGCGGCTTCGGGATAGTGCTTGTACTTCTCGAGCCAGCGCCGCAACCGGTCGAGGTAATCGTCGCCCGGCCCTTCGATCGGACCTTCGCCGATCGCGCCATGCTCCGCGCCCGCCGCGCCGGCGCCGGCGCCCGAAGCGCCGCCGGGC
>JASHTP010000116.1 GCA_030040495.1 Alphaproteobacteria bacterium | reverse complement strand
GCGGCTGCTGACGCAGCCGCTGCCGCCGGGCCGACGAGCGCTGACGCGCTCGCGGCGGGTTAGTTGTACTTCTTCAGCTCGATCCGGCCGATCTGGTTGCGGTGCACTTCGTCCGGCCCGTCGGCGAGACGCAAGGTGCGCGCCCCGGCATAGGCCTTGGCGAGGCCGAAATCGTCGGAGACGCCGCCGGCGCCATGCGCCTGGATCGCCCAGTCGATGATCTTGCACAGCATGTTGGGCGCGGCGACCTTGATCATGGCGATTTCGGCGCGCGCCACCTTGTTGCCGACCTTGTCCATCATGTAGGCGGCCTTGAGCGTCAGCAGCCGCGCCTGCTCGATCATGATGCGCGCCTCGGCGATGCGCTCGAGCGTCACCGTCTGCTCCGCCACCGGCTTGCCGAAGGCGACGCGCGACTTGACGCGCTTGCACATCTTCTCGAGCGCCCGCTCGGCCTGGCCGATCATGCGCATGCAGTGATGGATGCGGCCGGGGCCGAGGCGGCCCTGCGCGATCTCGAAGCCCCTGCCCTCGCCCAGCAGCATGTTGCTCGCCGGCACGCGCACATTGACGAAATCGACCTCGGCATGTCCGTGCGGCGCGTCGTCATAGCCGAACACCGGCAGCCAGCGCGCGATCTTGACGCCGGCGGCGTCCATCGGCACCAGGATCATCGATTGCTGCAGGTACTTGTTGGGATTGTTGGGCGCGGTCTTGCCCATGAAGATGAGAATCTTGCAGCGCGGGTCCGGCGCGCCGGAGGTCCACCATTTGCGGCCGTTGATGACGTAGTGGTCGCCGTCGCGGACGATGCTCGACTGGATGTTGGTCGCGTCCGAGGAGGCGACCGCGGGCTCGGTCATGGCGAAGGCGGAGCGGATCTTGCCGTCGAGCAGCGGCTCGAGCCATCGCTTCTTCTGCTCCGCCGTGCCGTAGCGCACCAGCACCTCCATGTTGCCGGTGTCGGGCGCCGAGCAGTTGAACACTTCCGGCGACCAGTGCACGCGCCCCATGATCTCGCAGAGCGGCGCGTATTCGAGATTGGTGAGCCCGGCGCCGTACTCCGATTCCGGCAGGAAGAGGTTCCACAGCCCCGCCGCCTTGGCCTTCGGCTTCAGCTCCTCGACGATCGCCCGCGGCTGCCAGCGACTCTCCGGCGTTACCCCTTCGTGATAGCGGTGCTCGTTCGGATAGATGTGATCGTCCATGAAGCGGCTGAGCTTTTCCTGCAGCGCCTTCACCTTGTCGGAATGGTCGAAATCCACGGGCGTTCTCCCCTGAATCGTCTGTCGCGGCACAGCTTATCCCGCGCCGCGCCCTCCCACCAAGCGCGCCTCGCGCCGGCCGGTTTTCGCGCACGAGGGGGCAAATCCTTTTTCCGAGCACCGGTTGCGCCCGCACTCGGGCGTCGGATGCCGCCCATACGCTTCAAGCCCCTCGAAAGCCATGCGGACTTTGTGCTACCTTGGAGCGTAGTTCCGGCTAGAATAACTCGTTAAGATAGATTAAATACATTTCACAGAGCTGAGCGGGAGCCGGTCCCGGAACGGTCCGGTGGGAGCAAGGCGTTCAAATGCCGGGGTTTTCAGCCGGCGACGGGAGGCGGTCGATGGCATTGCTTCTGGTGATCGATGACGACGAAGGCATGCGCAAGCTGATGGTGCGCACCCTGAGCGGCGGCAACCATCAAGTGATCGAGGCGGAGAATGGGCGCGAAGGGCTGAAGCTGATGGACCAGCACAAGCCCGACGTCGTGATCACCGACATCCTGATGCCGCAGAAGGAGGGCATCGAAACCATCCGCGAGGTCCAGGAACGCGCGCCCAACACCAGGATTATCGCCGTTTCGGGCGGCGGCATGTCGCACAATCTGATGTTCCTCGACGTGGCGCGCGCCTTCGGCGCCGATGCCGTTCTGGCCAAGCCGTTTCGCCCGGCCCAACTGGTGGAGATGGTCGAGCAGGTCCTCGGCGCGCTGCGCTAGCCATCGTTGTTATGAAGGTTGTTCATCCGAGGCTCGGCTATGAAGCTGCCGGTTGCCGGACTGTCGGCACCGCAGCGGAGCCCCGGATGAAAATCCACAAGAATGCGAGCAAGACGCCGCGTCGTCGACTTCTGATGGTGCGCCGGATCATTGATGAGGAGCAGCCGGTCGTAGCGTCGCGTCTGCCTTCGGGGTGAGCGAGCGGCCCCTGCATCTAGGGGCGGAGCGCTGGCCGACCGATGGCGCGGGGAGCCCCGAGGACGAGCTGGCGCTTGCCCTGCGCGACGCCATCGAGCGCGCCAAGGGCTGAGCCGCGGCGCGGTTTGCCGCCCGCCGGCGCCGCGGCTACAGTCGGGCAATCGCAACGGCGAAAGCGCGTCCGATGCAGGATCTGTTGCCGCTCGCGGCGGCGATCGCGGAACGACTGAAGGCCCGCGGCGAAACCGTCGCCGTCGCGGAGTCCTCCACCGGCGGCCTGATCTCGGCGGCGCTGCTCGCCGTTCCCGGCGCCTCGGCCTACTTCGTCGGCGGCGCCGTAGTCTATACGCGCCAGGCGCGGCGCGCGCTGCTCGACATCCCGGATGCGGCCCTTGCCGGCATGCGCGCCTCGACCGAGCCCTACGCGCTGCTGGCGGCGCGCACGGCGCGGCAGCGCCTGCAGACGAGCTGGGCGCTCGCCGAGACCGGCGCGACGGGACCGACGGGCAACCGCTACGGCGACGCCGCGGGGCACAGCTGCTTCGCCGTTGCCGGGACGACGGAACGGTCGCGCACGCTCGAGACCGGCAGCGCCGACCGCGCGGCCAACATGCGCGCGTTCGCCGCCGCGGCGCTGACGCTGTTGCGCGAGTGCCTGGCGTGAGCGGCGGCGCGGCGCGGCCGACGCTGCTGGTGACCTTCGATCTCGACGCCGCCCAGCGCGCGGTCGTTCAGGACGCGCTCGGCGGCACCGCCGACGCGGTCTTCCTCGGCGACCTCGAGCCCGCGTCGCGGGCGGCGGCGCTGCGCCGGGCCGACGTGCTCTTCGCCCGCAACACCGCGCGCGAGCTGCGGCCCGGCGAGCTCGCGCTCATCGGCGGGGCGCGGCTGGTGCAGTTCCTCTCCGCCGGCGTCGACTTCGTCCCGTTCCGGGAGTTTCCCGCCGGCGTGCCGGTGGCGACCAACCGCGGCGCCTTTGCCGAGCCGATGGCGGAGCACGCGCTCGCCATGGCGCTCGCGGCGGCCAAGCGGCTCTTCATCGAGCAGGCCAACCTCGCCCGCGGCGAGTTCAACCAGTTCGTGCCCAACCGGATGCTCGCCGGCGGCGTCTGCGGCGTGCTCGGCTTCGGCGGCATCGGCGTGGCGACGGCGCGGCTGATGCGCTGCCTCGGCATGCGCATCCACGCCGTCAACCGGCGCGGCAGCGCCGCCGAGGCGATCGACTGGATCGGCACGCCCGACCGGCTCGACGAGCTGCTCGCCGCCGCCGACGTCCTCGTCATCAGCACGCCGCTGACGCGCGCGACCGAGCGCCTCATCGGCGCGCGCGAGCTGTCGCTGATGAAGCCCGACGCCGTCCTGATCAATTTGGCGCGCGGCGAGATCATCGACGAGGCCGCGCTCTACCGCCATCTCGCCGCTCATCCGCGCTTCACCGCCTGCATCGACGCCTGGTGGGTCGAGCCGGTGCGCCACGGCACGTTCCGCATGGATCAGCCCTTTCTCGCCCTGCCCAACGTCATCGCCTCGCCGCACAATTCGGCCTCGGCCCGCGGCTGGCGCGAGGTGGCGCTGCGCCGCGCCGTGGCCAATTGCCGCCGCGTCTTCGTCGGCGAGGCGCCGCATCACGTCATCGGCCCCGAAGAGCGGCTGGCCTAGGCGCGCTCAGCCCGGACGCTCGAAGCGCGCCACCAGCTCGACATGCGGCGACCAGACGAATTGGTCGACCGGCTGCACCCGCGCCAGGCGGAACCCGCCATCGACCAGCAGCCGCGCGTCGCGCGCGAAGCTCGCGGGGCTGCAGGAGACGGCGACGACGCGGCGCAATGACGAGCGCGCCAGCGCCGCCACCTGCGCCTTGGCGCCGGCGCGCGGCGGATCGAACAAGGCGGCGTCGAAGCCGGCGAGCTCGTCGGGGAGCAGCGGCCGCACGGCGAGGTCGCGGCACTCGCTGCCGAGACGGTGGAGCCCGGCGCGCGCGGCGGCGGCGG
>JASHTP010000115.1 GCA_030040495.1 Alphaproteobacteria bacterium | reverse complement strand
TCGGCCAACATCACCTGCGCCCAGGGGCCGGTGGAGAGCCCGTGGCGGCGGCCGGGCGACAACCGGCCGCTGGTGCCGGGCGGCTCGTCGGGCGGCTCGGCGGCGGCGGTCGCGGCGCGCGCCGCCATCGCCGCCACCGGCACCGATACCGGCGGCTCGATCCGCCAGCCGGCGAGCTTCTGCGGCCTCGTCGGCATGAAGCCGACCTATGGACGCTGCTCGCGCTGGGGCATCGTCGCCTTCGCCTCCTCGCTCGACCAGGCGGGGCCGATGACGCGCAGCGTGCGCGACGCCGCCATCATGCTGGGCGCGATGGCCGGCCACGATCCCCGGGATTCGACCTCGGCGCCGCTGCCGGTGCCGGATTTCGAGGCGGCGCTTTCCGGCGACATCAGCGGCCTCAAGATCGGCATCCCGCGCGAATACCGCATCGACGGCATGCCGGCGGAGATCGAAGCGCTGTGGCAGCGCGGCATCGACTGGGTCAAGGCGGCCGGCGCCAAGCCGGTCGACATCAGCCTGGCGATGACGAAGTATGCGCTGCCCGCCTATTACATCATCGCCCCGGCCGAGGCCTCGTCGAACCTCGCGCGCTATGACGGGGTGCGCTTCGGCCTGCGCGTGCCCGGCGCGAGCCTCGACGAGATGTATGAGAACACCCGCGGCGAGGGCTTCGGCCCCGAGGTTCGCCGGCGCGTCCTCATCGGCACCTATGTGCTCTCCGCCGGCTATTACGACGCCTATTACCTCAAAGCGCAGCAGGTGCGCAGTCTGATCGCGCGCGATTTCGCCGCGGCGTTCAAGCGCTGCGACGCGCTGCTGACGCCGACCGCGCCGTCGGCCGCCTTCGCCATCGGCGAGAAGCAGGACGATCCCATCGCCATGTACCTGAACGACGTCTTCACCGTGCCGGTGAACCTGGCGGGGCTGCCGGGCATCTCCGTGCCGGCGGGGCTTTCGGCCGACGGGCTGCCGCTCGGGCTGCAGGTCATCGGCCGCGCCTTCGACGAGGAGACCGTGCTGCGCGTCGCCGGCGTCCTCGAAAGCGCCGCGGGCTTCACGGCCAAGCCCGCCTTTCTCGCCGGAGGCGGGTGATGGCCGCGCTCGTTGAAGGCCGCACCGGCGCCTGGGAGGTGATCATCGGCCTCGAGGTGCACGCCCAGATCGTCGCCGAGGCGAAGCTCTTTTCCGGCGCCGCCACGGCGTTCGGGGCCGCACCCAACACCCAGGTCTCGCCGGTCGATGCGGCTTTTCCCGGCATGCTGCCGGTGATCAACCGGCATTGCGTCGAGCAGGCGGTGAAGACCGGGCTCGGCCTCGAGGCCGAGATCAATCTCGTCTCGGTCTTCGACCGCAAGAACTACTTCTACGCGGATCTGCCGCCGGGCTACCAGATCTCGCAATATTCGCGCCCCATCGTCGGCAAGGGCAAGGTCACGCTCGACATGCCCGACGGCACGACGCGCGCGATCGGCATCACCAGGCTCCATCTCGAGCAGGACGCCGGCAAGAGCCTGCACGATCAGCATCCGGCGCTCACCTATGTCGATCTCAACCGCGCCGGCGTCGGGCTGATGGAGATCGTCTCGGAGCCCGACCTGCGCAGCGCCGAGGAGGCCGGCGCCTATCTGCGCAAGCTGCGCTCGATCCTGCGCTATCTCGGCACCTGCGACGGCAACATGGAGGAGGGCAGCCTGCGCTGCGACTGCAACGTCTCGGTCCGCAGGCCGGACGCGCCGCTGGGGACGCGCTGCGAGATCAAGAACGTCAACTCGATCCGCTACGTCATGCAGGCGATCGAGTACGAGGCGCGGCGCCAGATCGAGGTGATCGAGGAAGGCGGGACGGTCGAGCAGGAGACGCGGCTGTTCGACGCCGGCAAGGGCGTGACCCGGCCGATGCGGTCCAAGGAGCACGCGCACGACTACCGCTATTTCCCCGATCCCGACCTGCTGCCGCTGAAGCTCGACCGGGATTGGGTCGAGGCGCTGCGGCGCACGCTGCCGGAGCTGCCCGACGCGAAGAAGGCGCGTTTCATCGCCTTCTATGGGCTCTCGGCGGAGGATGCCGGCGTACTCGTCGCCGAGCGGGCGAGCGCCGACTATTTCGAGGCGGTGGCGAAAGGCCGCGACGCCAAGCTCGCCGCCAACTGGGTCATGGTCGAGCTCTTCGGCGCGCTGAACCGGCTCGGCCTCGGCATCGAGCAGTCGCCGGTCCCGGCGGCGGCGCTGGGCGAGCTGGTCGACCTCATCCGCGACGGCACCCTTTCCGGCCGCCTCGCCAAGGAGGTGTTCGCCGCCATGGTCGAGACCGGCAAAGGCGCCGCGGCGATCGTCGAGGAGCGCGGCCTGAAGCAGGTCACCGACAGCGGCGCGATCGAAAGCGCGATCGACGCGGTGCTGGCGGCGCAGGCCGACAAGGTCGCGGAATACCGCGCCGGCAGGGACAAGCTTTTCGGCTTCTTCGTCGGCCAGGTGATGAAGGCGACCCAGGGCAAGGCGAACCCGGCGCTGCTCAACGAGCTGCTGCGCCGGAAGCTCGCCGGCTAGAGATTCGCCCGATCGAACGGCGGCGCGCCGTTTCCGACATCGCCTCCAGCGCAGAGGTCGCGAAGGATGCGCAATGGCCGCGGAGGGCTGAGATCCCTTTAGCGCCCTCCGCGTATCCTTGGCGCCCTCTGCGCTGGAGAATTTCGGGCTGCAGGAACGCAAGCGCGTCCTTCGACAGGTTCAGGATGAGGGAAATCGAGCATGGCGCTTGCCGCGCGACGCAAAAAGCGGTCAGCTGCGGCCGTAGGTGTCGTCGAAGCGGACGATGTCGTCCTCGCCGAGATAGCTGCCGGATTGCACCTCGATGACGTGCAGCGGGATCTTGCCGGGATTCTCGAGCCGGTGCGGCGTGCCGAGCGGGATGTAGGTGGACTGGTCCTCGTAGAGGATGATCTCCTCGTTGCCGCGCACCACCTTGGCGGTCCCGTGCACCACCACCCAATGCTCGGCGCGGTGATGGTGCATCTGCAGCGACAGCTTGGCGCCGGGCTTCACCATGATGTGCTTGACCTGGACGCGGTCGCCGCTGTGGATGGCGCGGAAGCTGCCCCACGGCCGATGCACCAGCGGATGCGTCTTCGATTCGGAGCGGCCGTCGCGGTCGAGCCGGGCCACGATGTCCTTCACGTCCTGGGCTCGGTCGCGCCGCGCCACCATCACCGCGTCGGCGGTGGCGACGACGACGAGGTCCTCGACGCCGAGCGCGGCGACGAGGCCGTGCTCGGCGCGCAGATAGCAGTTGCGCACGTCCTCGGCGAGCACGTCGCCCTGGCTGACATTGCCGGCGGCGTCCTTGCGGCTCATCTGCCAGAGCGCGTCCCAGGTGCCGACGTCGCTCCAGCCCATCTCGACGGGGACCACCGCCGCCTTGTCGGTATGCTCCATGACGCCGTAATCGACCGAGGTGCTCTCGGCGGCGGCGAAGCCGTCGCGGTCGAGCCGCAGGAAGTCGAGATCGCGCCGCGCCTTGTCGAGCGCCTGGCGGCAGGCGGCGACCGTCGCCTTGTGCCGGCGCTCGAGCTCGGCGAGGAAGATCGCGGCGGGAAACAGGAAGATGCCGCTGTTCCACGAGAAATCGCCGGCGGCGAGGTAGCCTTCGGCGCGCGCGCGATCGGGCTTCTCGACGAAGGCGGCGACCTCGTAGGCGCCGTCACCGCCGGCGATCGGCGCGCCGCGCCTGATGTAGCCGTAGCCGGTCTCGGGACGGTCGGCGGCGATGCCGAAGGTGACGAGCCGGCCGAGCCGCGCCGCCGCAGCGGCGCGGTCGACGGCGGCGAGGAAGGCGGGCACCCCGGCGATGGCGTGATCGGAGGGCAGCACCAGCATGAGCGCGCCGGGATCGCCAGCGAGCAGCAGCAGCGCCGCGACGCAGACGGCAGGGGCGGTGTTGCGGCCCACGGGCTCGAGCACGATCGCCTCGGGCCGGACCCCGGCCAGGCGCAGCTGCTCGGCGACGATGAAACGGTGCTCGTCATTGGCGACGATCACCGGGGCGGCGAAGCACGCGGCGTCGGCGACGCGCAGCGCCGCCTCCTGCAGCAGCGAGCGCTCGGACAGCAACGGCAGCAGCTGCTTCGGGTAGAGCGCCCGCGACAGCGGCCAGAGCCGCGTGCCGGAGCCGCCCGACAGGATCACCGGGTGGATGCGTCCCGGCTTTCCTTTGCGCAGCGCCATCTCGTCCTCTCCTTGCCGGCGGGATATCGGAAAGCCTCAGTATCGCACAGGCTTCATAGCGGTGGCGACGGTGGCCGGCAAACCCGCTTGGCGGCCGCCCCGGCGCTGCGCTAAGCCTCGCGAGCGCATCGGCAGAACGGGGAGGACCGGCGATGATCGACCTTTACACCTGGACGACGCCCAACGGCCGCAAGGTCTCGATCATGCTCGAGGAGCTGGGCTTGCCCTACCACGTCCACCCCGTCGACATCAGCAAGGGCGAGCAGTTCCGGCCGGACTTCGTCGCGCTCAACCCGAACAGCAAGATCCCGGTCATCGTCGACCGCGAGAAGCCCGGCGCCGCGCCGTTCCGCGTCTTCGAATCCGGCGCCATCCTGATCTATCTCGCCGACGTGACCGGCAAGCTGCTCGCGCGCGAGCCCAGGGCGCGCAGCGAGGCGCTGCAATGGCTGATGTTCCAGATGGGCGGCGTCGGGCCGATGTTCGGCCAGGTGCATCATTTCCTCCGCGCCGCGCCGGAGCCCGTGCCCTATGGCATCGAGCGCTACACCAAGGAGACGCGGCGGCTCTACGGCGTGCTCGACAAGCGGCTGGCGGAGGCGAGCTGTCTTGCGGGGGACTATTCGATCGCCGACATCGCCACCTATCCCTGGGTGGCACGTCACGAATGGCACAAGGTCGATCTCGCGGAGTTCCCCAACGTCGCGCGCTGGTATGGGGAGATCGGCGCGCGTCCGGCGGTGGCGCGCGGCATGCGCGTGCCGG
>JASHTP010000114.1 GCA_030040495.1 Alphaproteobacteria bacterium | reverse complement strand
CCGCCCCCCGGCTCGGCCGAACTCGCCGGCGCCATGGCCCGGGTGCTCGAGCATCTGTCGCCGGCGCCGGTGCCGGTCGACGCGCTCATCCGCGAATGCGAGCTGCCCGCCGCCCTGGTGAATGCCGTGCTGCTCGACCTCGAGCTTGCCGGCCGGCTCGAGCGCCAGCCCGGCCAGCGGGTCGCGCTGGTGGGGTGAGGCTGGCCATTATATACTTGAATATCAACAGCTTATTTCCTGAAATTCCATTTCCTCGGCGATTGCGCGGCGATCTCCCGCATCACGGTAGCCTTGCTTTAACCAACTTGCAGAACTATCTGTGGCCGGCTTTGGGACTGAAATCGCCCCCATGAACGTCGTCATCGTCGAGTCGCCCGCCAAGGCGAAGACCATCAACAAGTACCTGGGCAAGGGCTTCAAGGTCCTGGCCAGCTACGGCCATGTCCGCGACCTCCCGCCCAAGGACGGCTCGGTCCGGCCGGACGAGCATTTCGCCATGTCCTGGGAGATCGCCGGCAAGGCGGAAAAGCGCCTCAAGGAGATCACCCAGGCGGTCAAGGGCGCCGACCATGTCTATCTCGCCACCGATCCCGACCGCGAGGGCGAGGCGATCTCCTGGCATATCCAGGAGGTGCTGAAGCACCGCAAGGCGTTGAAGGGCGTCGACGTCAAGCGCGTCGTCTTCAACGAGGTCACCAAATCGGCGGTGCTCGACGCCTTCCGCCAGCCGCGCGAGCTGAACCGCGAGCTGGTCGAGGCCTATCTCGCGCGCCGCGCCCTCGACTATCTCGTGGGCTTCACCCTGTCGCCGGTGCTGTGGCGCAAGCTGCCGGGCAGCCGCTCGGCCGGCCGGGTGCAGTCGGTGGCGCTTCGCCTCATCTGCGAGCGCGAGAGCGAGATCGAGGCGTTCAAGCCGCGCGAGTACTGGACCATCGAGGTCGAATTCGCGACGCCGTCGGGCGAGCGCTTCACCGCGCGGCTCACCCATCTCGACGGCAAGCGTCTCGACAAATTCGACATCGGCAACGAGGCCGCCGCGCGCGCCGCCGCCGAGCGCATCCTGCGCCAGCAGAGCTATGCCGTGGCCGCGGTCGAGAAGAAGCAGATCCGCCGCAACCCGCCGCCGCCCTTCACCACCTCGACCCTGCAGCAGGAGGCGTCGCGCAAGCTGGGCTTCGGCGCCAGCCGCACCATGCGCGTCGCGCAGCGCCTCTATGAAGGCGTCGACATCTTCGGCGAGACCGTCGGCCTCATCACCTACATGCGCACCGACGGCGTCGCCATGTCGGCCGAGGCGGTCGCCGCGGCGCGCCGGCTCATCGACAGCCGCTATGGCGCGAACTACCGCCCCGATGAGCCGCGCGTCTACAAGACGCAGGCGAAGAACGCGCAGGAGGCGCACGAGGCGATCCGCCCCACCGACCTGTTCGGCATACCGGAGAAGATCGGACGCGACCTCGAGCCCGACCAGCTCGCGCTCTACGAGCTGATCTGGAAACGCGCCGTGGCGAGCCAGATGTCGTCGGCGGTGATCGATCAGGTCGCGGTCGACATCGCCTCCCCCGACCGCGCGCTGCAGTTCCGCGCCACCGGCTCGACCGTCGTCTTCGACGGCTTCCTCACGCTCTACCGCGAGGACGAGGACGACACCGAGGAGGACGAGGAGAACCGCCGCCTGCCGCCGGTCAAAGAGCGCGACGCCTTGACGCGCGGCAAGGTCGACCCGCAGCAGCATTTCACCCAACCGCCGCCGCGTTACAGCGAGGCGAGCCTGGTCAAGAAGCTCGAGGAGCTCGGCATCGGCCGGCCCTCGACCTACGCTTCGATCCTCCAGGTGCTGCAGGACCGCAAATACGTCCGGCTCGACAAGAAGCGCTTCATCCCCGAGGACCGCGGCCGCGTCGTCACCGCCTTCCTCGAGAGCTTCTTCGAGCGCTATGTCGAGTACAACTTCACCGCCGATCTCGAGAACAAGCTCGACGACATCGCCGACGGCCACGTCTCCTGGCGGAAGGTGCTGGAGGATTTCTGGCGCGACTTCTCGGCGGCGGTGACCGGCACCAAGGACCTCTCGATCAGCCAGGTGATCGACGCGCTCGACGAGGATCTGGGCCCGCATTTCTTCCCGCCGCAGCCCGATGGCCGCGACCCGCGCCTCTGCCCGGGCTGCGGTGTCGGGCGGCTCAGCCTGAAGCTCGGCAAGTTCGGCGCCTTCATCGGCTGCTCGAGCTATCCGGAATGCCGCTACACCCGGCCGCTCGCGGTGGAGAACGGCAACGGCGAGAACGGCTCGGGCGAAGCGGTCGGCCCGCGCGAGCTGGGCAACGATCCCGCCACCGGCCTGCCGGTCAGCCTGCGCAAAGGGCCCTACGGCTATTACGTCCAGCTCGGCCAGGGCGACGAAGGCGAGAAGCCGAAGCGCGTCTCGCTGCCCAAGGGAGTGTCGCCGGCCGAAATCACGCTCGAGCAGGCGCTGAAGCTGCTGTCGCTGCCGCGCGAGGTCGGCGTCCATCCCGTCGACGGCAAGAAGATCGTCGCCGCCATCGGCCGCTTCGGCCCCTATATCAAGCATGGCGACGAGTTCCGCTCGATCCGCGGCGACGATGACGTGCTGACCATCGGCATCAATCGCGCCGTGAGCCTCTTGGCCGAGCCCAAGAAAGGCGGCGGGCGAACGCCGAAACCGCTGCGCGTGCTCGGCAACCATCCCGCCGACGCGGCGCCGGTCAATCTGTTCAGTGGCCGCTACGGTCCCTATGTCAGCCATGGCGGCGTCAACGCCACCTTGCCGCGCGACATCGAGCCGGAGACGGTGACGCTGGAGCAGGCGATCGAACTCCTCGGCGCGCGCAGCAAGGGCAAAGGCAAGGCCAAGGCCGCGGCGAGGCCGGAGAAGCCCAAGCCGGCCCCGGCGGCGAAAAGCGCGAAGAAGAAAGGACAACCGAGCCGTGCCAAGGCGCCCGCCCGGAAGAAGGGGCCAGCGAAAGAGACACCCGAAGCCGCGGAGTGACGGCGCTTCCCGCTCCGGCCGCCGCGCCCTCGGCCGGCTGCCGACGCGCGAGGAAATCCTCGATTTCATCGCCACCAGCCCGACGCCGGTCGCCCGGCGCGACATCCTGCGCGCCTTCAAGGTGCCGCCGGAGGCGCGCCTCGCGCTCAAGGGGCTGATCAAGGAAGTCGAGCGCGGCGGCGCGGTCGAGCGCGGGCCCAAGCGGCGCCTGGCGCCGGTCGAAGGGCTGCCGGAGATCGGCGTCGTCGAGATCACCGAGATCGATCTCGACGGCGAGATGCGCGGCCGGCCGCTCGCTTGGCGCGACGCGCCGCATCTGCCGGCGATCTATGTCATGGCCGAGCGCGGCGCGCCGGCGCTCGGCGTCGGCGAGCGCGCCGTCGTCCGCTTCCTCCGCCTCGACGACGGCAGCTACGAGGCGCGCATCATTCGCGCGCTGGGCGGCGCTCCCGACCGCATTCTCGGCGTTTTTCGCCGCGACCGCGACGGCGGCCGGCTCGAGCCCACCGACCGCAAGCTCAGGACCGAGTTCCATATCGCCGAGGCCGACGCCGCCGGCGCCGAAGATGGCGAGATCGTGCTCGCCGAGGTGCTCGCCGCGCGTCGCCTCGGCCGGCCGCAGGCGCGCGTGATCGAGCGCGTCGGCGACAGTGCCGATCCGCGCTCGGTGAGCCTGATCGCCATCCACGCCCACGGCATCCCCACCGCCTTCCCGACCGAAGCCTTGGAGCTTGCCGAGCGAGCCCAGGCGGTCGCGCTGGGCGCGCGCGCCGATCTGCGCGAGATCCCGCTCGTCACCATCGATGGCGCCGACGCGCGCGACTTCGACGATGCGGTCTGGGCCGAGGCCGATCCCGAGCATCCCGAGGGCTGGCACGCGCTGGTGGCGATCGCCGACGTCGCCTGGTACGTGCGGCCGGGTGACGCGCTCGACCTCGCGGCACGCGAGCGCGGCAACTCCGTCTATTTCCCCGACCGCGTCGTGCCGATGCTGCCGGAGGCGCTCTCCAACGAGCTCTGCTCGCTGAAGCCCGGTGTCGACCGCGCCTGCCTGGCGGTCCATCTCTGGCTCGACGGCGACGGAAGGGTCCACCGCCATCGCTTCGCCCGCGGCCTGATGCGCTCGGCGGCGCGCCTCACCTACGAGGAAGCGCAGGCGGCGGTCGAGGGACGGCCCAACGACCTGACCCGGCCGCTGCTCGACCGGGTGCTGCGGCCGCTTTACGGCGCCTATCGCGCCTTCGACCGCGCCCGCAGGCGGCGCGGCACCCTCGATCTCGACCTGCCGGAGCGCCGCATCCTGCTCGACCCCGGCGGCCGCGTGGCGCGGATCGAGCCGCGCCAGCGCCTCGACAGCCACCGCCTGATCGAGGAGTTCATGATCGCCGCCAACGTCGCGGCCGCCGAGGAGCTGGAGCGGCTGAAGCTGCCCTGCATGTACCGGGTCCATGACCAGCCGGACCCGGCCAAGCTCGCGGCGCTCCGCGAGTTCCTCGACGGCATCGGCATCCACGGCCTCACGCTGGCCAAGGGCCAGGTCGTCCGGCCGCACCATTTCAGCGACATACTGCGCCGCGCCGCCGGCACGCCCTATGCGACGCTGGTCAGCGAGCTGGTGCTGCGCAGCCAGGCGCAAGCGGTCTACAGCCCCGAAAACATCGGCCATTTCGGCTTGGCGCTGCGCCGCTACGCGCACTTCACCTCGCCGATCCGCCGCTATGCCGATCTGCTGGTGCACCGCGCGCTCATCTCCGGCCGCGACTTCGGCGCCGGCGGCCTGCCGCCGGTCAAGGCGGCGGATTTCGCCGAAACCGGCGAGCATGTCTCGATGACCGAGCGCCGCGCCGCCGCCGCCGAGCGCAGCGCCGTCGACCGCTACACCGCCTCCTTCCTCGCCGACCGCGTCGGCGCCGGCTTCGCCGGCCGCGTCGGCGGCGTCACCCGCGCCGGGCTCTTCGTCACCCTGGCCGAAACCGGCGCCGATGGGCTTATCCCCATCAGCACCCTGCCGAGCGACTATTACGACCATGACGAGAAGCGGCACCGGCTGGTGGGGCGCCGCTGGGGCCGGGTCTATACGCTCGGCGATGCGCTCGAGGTCCGTCTCGCCGAGGCCAACGCCGTCACCGGCAGCTTGCTTTTCGCCCTGGTCGAGGGCGGCGGCGAGGAGCGCCGGCCGGCAAAGGCGAGGCGCGGCCGAGCGGCAACGCGCCCTTAACCCCGGCCGTGCAGAAATGGTGGTGCCGCGCCCCGACGGGTCCGGGAATCTGCTTGCCAGAGCCGCGAGGGCCACGCAACAATGCCGCGCTTCCGCTACCTGTTCGCGCCCCGCTCTTCCTCCGGGATGATGCTCTCCGTTTCCACCGGGATCGAAATCTCCGAATTGCGATGACCAGCTTGCGCACCGCCCACTGCCGCCGGCGCATCATCGCGGCCCTTGGCCTCCTGGTCCTTGCCGGCTGTGCCTCGGCGCCGGCGGCGCCTTCGGCCGACAAGCAGCAGACCCTCCTCTATGAAGAGGCCTATAGCAGCATCGCCAAGTACTATCTCGAGCCGACGACCCCCGGCGCTTTGGCGCTGGCGGGACTGCGCAACCTGACTTCGATCGACGGCTCGCTGTCGATCGGACGATCGGGCGATTTCGTCGTGCTGCGCCAGGGAGAGCATTGGGTGCGCTTCACCGCCCCGGCCGATGCCGACGCCCAAGGCTGGGCGAAGCTCACCGACGAGGTCGCGGCCGCCGCGCGGGTGCGCTCGCCGGCGCTGGCGTCGCTCGGCACCGGCCGCCTCGAGGACACCCTGCTCGACGGCAGCATGACCCTGCTCGACCGCTTCTCGCACTATGCACCGCCCGAAATCGCGCGCGAGCGCCGGGCTGCCCGCGACGGCTTCGGCGGCATCGGCGTCACCCTCGACACCGAGGGCGACGATGCGCGGATCGTCGAGGTGCTGCCGGACACGCCGGCGGCGGCGGCGGGGCTGCGCGTCGACGACCGCATTCTCGCCATCGACGGCATCGCCACCGCCGGGCTGCCGCCGGAGGACATCGTCCGGAAGCTGCGCGGACCGGCCGACAGCGTCGTGGCGCTCAAGATCGCCCGCGCCGGCCTGGACGACCGCCCGTCCTTCTCGATGCGCCGCGCCCGCATCGTGCCGCCAAGCGTCGTCCTGACCGAGGAGCACGGCATCGCCCGCCTGCGCGTCACCAGCTTCAACCAGCAGACCGGCGACAGCCTGGCGGCGCTGCTGCGCCGTGCGCACCACGATCTCGGCGACCGCCTGCACGGCATCATCCTCGACCTGCGCGGCAACCCCGGCGGACTGCTCGACCAGTCGATCGACGTGGCGAGCCTGTTCCTCGACGGCCAGCCCATCACCTCGACGGTGGGCCGCGTGCCCGAGAGCATTCAGTATTTCAGCGCGCCCCATCGCGCCGTCGAGACGCTGCCGCTGGCCGTGCTGGTCAATGGCGGCTCGGCCTCGGCCTCGGAGATCGTCGCCGCGGCGCTGCAGGATGCGGGGCGTGCCGTCATCGTCGGCACCGCCTCCTACGGCAAGGGCACGGTACAGAACGTGCAGCGCATGCCCAATGATGGCGAGCTCACCATCACCTGGGCCCGGCTGGTGACCCCGGGCGGCTACATTCTGCATCGGCACGGCGTGGTGCCCACGGTCTGCACCGCCGGTCTCCCCGACGATGCCGCCGGAACCGCCGCCGCCCTGGCGCGCGGCGCCGGCCGCCTGGGCGCCGGGTTGGACGAATCGCGCGCCAAGCTCGACGATGCCGCCTGGACCCGGCTGCGCGCTCTCTGCCCGGGCGCGCACCAAGACCATCAGGTCGAGCTGAGCGCCGCCGAGAAGCTGCTCGCGAGCCCCGCGCTCTATGCCCGCGCGCTGCTTCGCGCCTCGCACCCCGCAGACATGCCGGTGGCGACGGCAGGCGTCGTGCGCTGATCGGGCGAACCGGGCCTCGATTCCGGGCGAGGAGCGGGCGCGAGCGGTGCTAGCGACGAGCGCTTCGTGCTCGCGCTAGGCCCCGCCGGCGCTGCAGAAATGCCACTCGCCGCTGCGATGGGCATAGAGCAGCACGTAGCGCCGCTCGCCGCTGTGCTCGATGAGTACCGCCAGCTTGTCACCGAGGCAATGCTCCGGCGGCTCGCCGACCGCGCCGAGGCGCTTCGCCTTGGCGCAGGCGGAGACACTGGCCGGCAGCGCCTCGTCGAGCTTGGCCGGCGGCTTGCCATTGACGTCGACGTAGTAGTCGACCGCGGCGCCGTTCTTCACCGTCGCCATCACCTCGATCCGGCCGAAGCGCGATTTGTAGAGGCCGGCATTCTGCTCGCCGTCCGTCAGGCCCGACGGCACCGGCCGGAAGGTGAGGGCGGCGCAGGCCGGCGGCTCCTTGGCCGCTGCCAGGGCGGCACCGGGGATGGCAAGCAGGCCGCCGAAGACGGCCAGGGCGGTGATCGCTGGTGCAAGTCGCATTCTCTCGCCTCTTTGCTTCGCTGCGGACGGGACTTTTGCGATTATGATCCCGGCGCCGCGCCGGCGGCAACCCTGGGCTGCCGCGGCGGCGCCCTGGAATAGCCCAAGTCGCGCTCCCATAGTGTCCGGGCGCAACAAACTCGCCGGAAGACCCGCATGCCACTTGCCCGCTCCCTCGCCGCCGCCCTTGCCGGGCTCTCTTTCGTCGCGCTGCCGGCGCGCGCCGCCCCGGTCGATATCGCCCTCGTGCTCGCCGTCGACGTCTCCGCGAGCGTCGATGCCGGGGAATACGAGCTGCAGCACGAGGGCATCGCCCGCGCCTTCGAGACCGCCGACCTGGTCGATGCTATCCGCAACGGCCGGAACGGCGCCATCGAGGTGCTGGTGATGGAATGGTCGGACCGCGACAAGCAGGTGGTGACCGTCGACTGGACCCGCATCGCCGATGCCGCCGGTGCCAAGCGCTTCGCTGCCGCGGTACGGGCGACCCGGCGCAGCTCGGACGGACTCACCGCCATCGGCGACGCGCTCGTCGCCGCCGAAGCGGCCCTGGCGCGGCTTCCCGACCGGGCGGTGCGGCGCGTCATCGACGTCTCCGGCGACGGCATGGCCAATATCGGGCCGCCGCCGCAGGAGATCCGCGACCGGCTGGTGGCCGAGGGGATCACCATCAACGGCCTTGCCATCCTCAAGACCGAGCCCTGGCTCGACAGCTATTACGACCAGTATGTGGTGGGCGGGCCCGGCAGCTTCCTGATGCAGGTGGAGGACTTCCCCTCCTTCATCGCCGCCATGCGGCAGAAGCTGCTGAACGAAGTAACGGCGGCGCGGCCGATCCGCCGCGCCGCCGTCTCAAGGCACGAGCTCGTTCAGATGCAGTAGGTCTTGATCGGCGAGAAGCCGTTGAAGCCGACCGAGGCGTAGCTCGAGGTATAGGCCCCGGTGGAAAGGATCTGCACCTTGTCGCCGACCTTGAGCGCCATGGGAAGCCGGTAGGCGGTCTTCTCATAGAGAATGTCGGCACTGTCGCAGGTCGGCCCGGCGAGCACCACGGTGCCGCTGGGCCCGCCATCGACCGGCGTGCGGATGCGGTACTTGATGCTCTCGTCCATCGTCTCCGCCAGCCCGTTGAACTTGCCGACGTCGAGATAGACCCAGCGCTTCTCCTCGCCGAAGGCCTTCTGCGAGATCAGCACCACCTCGCTCTGGATGACGCCGGCGTCGCCGACGACCGAGCGGCCGGGCTCGACGATGATCTCCGGCAGGTCGTTGCCGAAGTGCCGGGTGATTGCCGCCATGACCGCCTGGGCGTAGCGCTCGACGCCAAGCACGTCGCCGCGGTAATGCGCCGGGAAACCGCCGCCGATATTGACCATGCGCAGGTTGATGTCGGTCTCGGCCAGCAGCGAGAACATCGCCGCGGCCCGGCCGACGGCGCTGTCCCACTGGTCGAGATTGGTCTGCTGCGACCCGACATGGAAGGAGACGCCATAGGGGTCGAGCCCGGCCGCCTTGGCGCGGCGCAGCAGCTCCACCGCCATCTCCGGCGCACAGCCGAACTTGCGCGACAGCGGCCATTCCGCGCCCTCGCCATCGACCAGGATGCGGCAGAAGACCCGCGCTCCGGGCGCCGAGCGGGCGAGCTTCTCCAGCTCCGCCTCGCTGTCGAAGGCGAAGAGGCGCACGCCCTTCTCGTGGGCATAGACGATGTCGCGCTCCTTCTTGATGGTGTTGCCGAAGGAGATCCGGTCGGCTGTCACGCCGCAGCCCAGGCAAAGGTCGATCTCGCCGCGGCTGGCCACGTCGAAGGCCGAGCCGAGGCCGCGCAGCAGCTCGACGATCTCGCCGGCGGGATTGGCCTTGACGGCGTAGAACACCTTGGCGATCGGCATGTAGGTGCGCAGCAGCTGATAGGCCTCGGCGACCACCTCGAGGTCGACGACGAGGCACGGCGTCTCGGGCTGCTTCTCCGCGAGGAACTTCTCGATCTTTCGGTTGCGCTCGATCTTGCGATCAATCTTCTTCTTCATTTCGGCTGGGTATCCTGTCGTCGGGGCGCGCGCCGGCAGCTCTCCTCGCCGGCGCGCTCGACCGCTGCCCTCAAAGGAGGAAGGCGGGGAGCGAAGCTTCGGTCCGTGCACGGGGACGATCCGCCGTGAGCCGGACAACGCTGCCTAGATCTGACTGCTGGGTTCGTTGGCGCCGCGACCGCCGCTGCCGCGGGCGGCCCTGATGAAACGAGGAGTCTCGTCAGGCCAGGGCGCTGCGGCCCTGAGTGCGATTGCAACCATATCGACCTCCCTCTCGGGACCGGCCCACCATGACCGGCTCTGCCAAAAAGGACGCGTTACGTCGTTGCATAACCACGAGGGCCATAGGCACGTGCGAGTGCGTCGTGATTTGCATAGATACGCTCAAAACGTGGGGACGCAAGGGAAAATTCACGCCGGAACAAAATTTTTTGCGATTTTGTGGCGGCGGGGACGCGTCGGCCGGCTTGGCGGCGCCCGGAGCGACGCGCGCGCGGCGTCGCCGGCCTCTTCGATCCGGCCGCGAAACGGAAAATGCCGCCCCGCCGCGATCGACTCCGCGCGCGCGCCGCCGATGGTTTATGAAATCTTTATACGCGCCGCGGCGGCGATGGCGGCGTCGACGTCGGCCTCACGCGTGTCGAAGGCAGTGACCAGCCGCAGACAGGTCGACGCGGCGCCGCCCCAGCGATAGAAGCCGACGCCGGCGGCGGCGAGCGCGGTGATCGCCGCCTCCGGCAGCTCGACGAACACCTCGTTCGCCTCGGTCGGGTGGCGGAGCCGGGCGCCCGGCAGCGCGGCGAGGCCGACGGAAAGCCGCGCGGCCAGGCGATTGGCGTGGGCGGCGAGCCTGAGCCACAGCCCGTCGGCGAGATAGGCCTCGAGCTGCGCCGAGAGGAAGCGCATCTTCGAGAAGAGATGGCCGCCGCGCTTGCGCCGAAAGGCGAAGTCCGCCGCCTTGGCCGGCGTGAAGAACACCACCGCCTCGGCGGCGAGCGCGCCGTTCTTGGTGGCGCCGAGCGACAGTACGTCGACGCCGGCGCGCCAGGTGAGCTCGGCCGGGCTGCAGCCGAGCGCCGCCACGGCGTTGGCGAAGCGGGCGCCGTCCATGTGGAAGGCGAGGCCGTGGCGGCGCGCCATCGCGCCCAGCGCGGCGATCTCCGCCGGCCGATAGAGGGTGCCGGCCTCAGTCGCCTGGCTGATGCTCAGGGCGGCGGGCTGGACGTGATGGACGATCCCGCGCTCGATCATCGCCGCCGCCACCGTCGCCGGCGCGAGCTTGGCATCGGCGCCGGCGAGCGCCAGCAGCTTGGCGCCGCCGGCGAAGAACTCCGGCGCGCCGCATTCGTCGGTTTGGACGTGCGACGCCTCGTGGCAATAGATCGCGCCCCAGGCCGGCGCCAGGCTCGCCAGCGCCAGCGCGTTGGCGGCGGTGCCGGTCGCCACCGGGAACACCGCCACCTCGTGCTCGAACAGCTCGGCGACCCGCCGCTCGAGCCGCCGGGTGACGGCGTCGTCGCCATAAGAGGGAGCGGTCCCCTCATTCGCCGCGGCGATGGCGGCGAGGATCTCGGGCGCGACGCCGACGACGTTGTCGCTGCGGAAGTTCATTGCTTGGCGACGCCGGCGCCGCCGGATCTGAGCTCGACGGTGCCGACGCGTTCGCCGTTGCGGGGATCGATCAAGACCAGCATCTCGCCGCCATCGGCGAGGCCGACGCGCACCACCAGCCGGTCCCCGGCGGCGCCGGTGGCGATGACATGCGCGCCTGGCGGCAAGTCGATGACGGTGCGGTCGAAGCCGCGTCCGGTCCAGGCCAGCGCCGACGGCTCGGTCAAGCGGTGGCGGGCCCGGTCGATGATGGCGGCGACCAGCACCACGGTGCCGCCCACCAGCAGCACGCCCATGATGACGACCAGGACCTTGAGAGCCCGCATGCTTCCCGTCACTCTAGCACGATGATCGAGCCCCCCGACGCCGGTGCTGCGGAAAAGCGCGTCATCGTCGAGCCCGGCGATGCCGGCGAGCGTCTCGACCGCCTGCTGGCGGCGCGGCTCGCCGAGATGTCGCGGACCCGTTTGAAGCATCTCGTCGAGGCGGGCCGGGTGACCATGAACGGCGCGACGATAAAGGACCCCTCGCTCAGGGTCAAACCGGGCCAGACCTTCGTGCTGAGCTTGCCGGCGCCGGTGGCCGACCGGCCGCAGCCGCAAGCGATGGCGCTTGCCATTGTCTATGAGGACCCGCATCTGCTGGTGATCGACAAGCCGGCCGGGCTGGTCGTCCACCCGGCGCCGGGCAATCCCGACCGCACGCTGGTCAACGCGCTCCTCGCCCATTGCGGCGACAGCCTCGCCGGCATCGGCGGCGTCCGCCGGCCCGGCATCGTGCATCGCCTCGACAAGGACACGAGCGGCCTCATGGTCGTCGCCAAGGACGAGCTCGCCCAGGCGCGGCTCACCGCCGACTTCGCCGCGCGCCGCGTCAATCGCGCCTATCAGGCGGTGGTCTGGGGCGTGCCCCAGCCGCGCGAGGGTGAGATCGCGAGCCGCATCGGCCGCAGCCCCAGGAACCGCAAGAAGATGGCGGTGCTGCGCGACGGCGGCAAACCGGCGGTGACGCGCTACAAGGTGCTGCGCGCCTTCAAGGACGTGGCGGCGCTGGTCGAATGCCGCCTCGCCACCGGCCGCACCCACCAGATCCGCGTCCACATGACCGACCGCGGCCATCCGCTCATCGGCGATCCCGTCTACGGCAGTCCTCGCAGCCTGGCGCGGCTGCGTCGCCTGCCGCCGGCTCTGCGCGATGCCGTCGGCGCTTTCCCGCGCCAAGCCCTACACGCAGTCTTGATCGGCTTCCGGCATCCGGTGACCGGAGAATATATCCAATTTTCCAGCGACTTGCCGCCGGACTTGAAAGCCCTTATCGGCAGCTTGGACCGCCTCTAAATTGGACAAGCCGGCGGCCCTGGTCTAGGATGATGCTGCGTTGCGGCATGCGGCACGAGCGGCGCGCTTCGAGGGGCCGCGGTACCGAGGAAGCGGATGGCGATGGCAATCACCCACGCCCTGCCAAGCATCTCCACCGAAGGCAACCTGACGCGGTATCTCCAGGAGATCCGCAAGTTCCCGATGCTGCAGCCGGAGGAGGAGTACATGCTCGCCAAGCGTTGGCGCGAGCATGCCGACCCCGACGCAGCCCACCGCCTCGTCACCAGCCATCTCCGCCTCGTCGCCAAGATCGCCATGGGCTACCACGGCTACGGCCTGCCGCTGTCCGAGCTCATCTCCGAAGGCAATGTCGGGATGATGCAGGCGGTGAAGCGCTTCGATCCCGACCGCGGCTTCCGCCTCGCCACCTACGCGATGTGGTGGATCCGCGCCTCGATCCAGGAATACATCCTGCATTCCTGGTCGCTGGTGAAGATGGGCACCACCGCGGCGCAGAAGAAGCTGTTCTTCAACCTGCGCAAGCTCAAGGGTCAGCTGCAGGCGATCGAAGATGGCGATCTCTCGCCCGAGAACGTCAAGAAGATCGCCACCGAGCTCGGCGTGCCCGAGGCCGACGTCGTCAGCATGAACCAGCGCCTCGCCGCCCCCGACCACTCGCTCAACGCGCCGTTGAGGAGCGACGGCGAGGGCGAATGGCAGGACTGGCTCGTCGACGAGGTCGAGGACCAGGAGACGAGCCTCGGCGAGCGCCAGGAGCTCGGGCTGCGCCGCGATCTGCTGCGCGGGGCCATGTCGCATCTGACGCCGCGCGAGCGCGACATCCTGGCCGAGCGGCGGCTGCGCGACGTGCCGACGACGCTCGAGGATCTGTCGCAGCGATATGGCATCTCGCGCGAGCGGGTGCGCCAGATCGAGGTGCGCGCCTTCGAGAAGCTGCAGAAGGCGATCAAGACCGCGGCGATGGACCAGCGGCTGCTGCCGGGGTGAGGCCGCTCAGCCGTCGCGTTTGCGCCCGGTCACTTCCTCGCCCCACTCATCGACCAACGCCTTGGCGCGCGCCTCGAGCCGGCGCCGGGTTTCGTCGGCCTTGACCTCGATCACCATGGCGACCACCGGCGGCACGCAGAAGTAAAGCACCCAGCCGACCGCCGCGGCGCCATACATGACCAGCCAGTTGTAGGGGTTCTCGATCACCTCGCGCAGGGTCTCGAAGTTGATGCCGGCCTCCCACATGCGCAGTGCGCCCGGCATCACGCCGGCCAGGTTCATCGCCCCCACCGTGCGCGCGAGATAGCGGCGGCGATGGCGGTCGACGACCACGGCGACGACGGTCGGCAGCGTCCCGGCGATGACCAGGATGCAGAGCGGCAGCGCGGTCAGCGCCAGCACGACGATGGCCATCACCGTCAGCGTGACCGGCGCGCTGCCGGTGCCGCGCCGGCGCTTGCCGGCAGGCTTGCCGAGCGGCTTGCCGGGCGCCGGCGGCTTGGCTTGGCTGTTGGCGGTGCTGCTGCCGCGGGCCATCGCTCAGCTCATCATCACGAGGACCGACAGCGCGATCACCCAGGCAAGGAGGCTCGCGGTCGTGGCGGCATAGCGCGCACCGAGCTCGGCCGCCTTCTCCGGCCGGCGCGGCGTCTCCAGGCGCAGCAGGTCGAGATCGCGGTCGATCGCGTTATAGTCGCGCAGCGCCTGCTGGAACCCCTGCAGATCGCGGACGCGGTCGGAGGCATTGTCGACGAAGCTGAGAAGATCGCCGAGATTGCCCTTGGCCACCACTTTGGGCAGCTCGGCCTTGAGGCGCTGGCGGCGGCTGCGATTGTGGTAGCGGTCGACCACCATCGGCAGCTGCCGGCCGAGGCGCTGCGCCAGCGCCGGCACCGCCGCCGGGCCCCGGAAGGTTTGCAGCCGCGCCAAGAGGTAGAGCGCACCCAGCGCGCGCTGCGACGCGTCAACGCTGTGTAGCGAGTCGAACCAGTCGGTGCCCGACGAGCGGTAGCGCGCGGCGATGAACGCCGCCAGATGCCGGTCGATCTGGAAATCGTCGCCGGTGCGCTTCTCCGAGACGCGCTCGAGCGCCGCCAGCACCTCGCCGGCCTCGACGACGTACTCCGCCTCGATCGCCGGCGACAGGCAGTGCAGCTTCGAATTCATCTCGTAGGCGATGCGCTCGATGCCGAAGCCGGGGCGCCGGTCCTCGAGATGGAGGCGCAGCCGCTCGAAGCTCTTGAGGATGGG
>JASHTP010000113.1 GCA_030040495.1 Alphaproteobacteria bacterium | reverse complement strand
GCTCGAGGAGCCGCCGGGCGTGTGCGCGGGGTTGTGCGGGTTGCGCGTCTTGCCCGGGCTCAGCGCGGCGAACTCGGTGGTGACCGTCTTGCCGAGGATGACGGCGCCGGCGGCCCGCGCCAGCGCGACGCAGGCGGCGTCGGCGCCGGGCCGGAAGCCGCGATAGGCGCGCGACCCGTACGCCGTCGGCAGGTCGGCCGTGTCCATGATATCCTTGACCCCGATCGGGATGCCGTGCAGCGGACCCTGCGGCGCCGACTGGTCGCGCGCCCGCGCCTCGGCGAGCGCCTGGTCGGGGTCGATGAAGGCCCAGGCGCCGATCTCGGCCTCGCGCCCGGCGATGCGCTCGAGGCAGGATTCGACGAGCTCCCTGGCGGTGAGCGTGCCTGCGGCGATGCGACGGGCGGCGTCGCGGGCGGACAGGCGAAAGAGCTCGGACATCGGCGGCGTCTCCCCGGCGTTTTCAGGCGCATATCAGCAATGATGGCGCCCCGCGTCGACCCCAATCTATGCTGTGCCGACCCGCCGCCGACGCAAGGGAGGCTCTCGGGCATGGAAGCGGACTTCATCGACGCCGGCGCCATCGACGGCTACCACGCGCATGTCTATTACGACCCGGCGACGCGGCCCGCGGCGGAGCGCCTGCGCGCGGCGATCGGCGAGCGCTTTGCGGCGCGCCTCGGCAGCTGGCACGACGAGCCGGTGGGGCCGCATCCGAGCGCCATGTACCAGGTCGCGTTCGCCGCCGGCGAGCTGGCGCGGCTCCTGCCGTGGCTCATGTTGAACCGCGGCGGGCTCAGCGTCCTCGTCCACCCGCTCACCGGCGACGATTACGCCGACCATGCGCGCTTCGCGCTCTGGCTCGGCACGCCGCAGCAGCTGCGACTCGAGGTGCTGCGCCGCGCGCGCGGGTGAGCGCGGCCTACGCCGCGGCGAGGCGCAGCCGGTCGATGACCGCGCGGAAGACCGCCCAGCCGATGCCCCAGGCGGCGTTGAGCAGGAAGCCGATGACGAAGAGCCCGCCCAGGTTCGGCGGCAGGCTGCCGAATTTGAGCGGCCAGACGACGAAGGCGGCGACCAGGGTCAGGGCGACGCCGCCGATGATGGCGCTGGCGATCCAATAGCCGATGCCGCTGAACCAGCGCGCCACCGTCAGCACGAAGACCACGCCCCAGACCCCGCCCCAGAACGAGATCGAGACGATGCTGGGAACGCCGAAGGGCTTGGTCGGCGCCAGGTTGAACGGCGCGATGGGCACGATCCCCGCCAGATGGAGGAGACCGAGCAGGAGTTGATGGAAGACGGGCACGGCGATGACGCCGGCGATGAAGCCGGTGACCAGCGTCGCCGCCGACAGCGAGGTGCCGGAAGCCGAAACGGAAGAGGAGCTCATTCTGGGTCTCCTTCGCCTGCCGCGGCATCGGACGCGATGCCGCCTCGGCTCGCCATCCTGCGCCCGCGACGGCTCCGCGTCCATCGCCGGGCCGGGGCTGGTGCCGTCACGATCCCTTGAACAGGACAGCCGGGCTGGACCATCGGCTCTCGCGGCCCCGACTCGCCCGGTGGTCGCATCGCCGATAAAGTGCTCGCGTAGCGATAGACGAGAGGCCAGCGGTCGGTCGTCGCTGCACGCGGAGCCCTTATGTCGTCGCAAGCGCCCCAGCCGACTCCGATACGCCGCTCCGGCAACAGTTTGAAACGGTCGGCGCTCCCGGCGGGCGTGTTCCTGGCCTTGGGTGTCGTCTGCTTTCTCAACGGTTGGATGGTCTTCGGATCCCTCTCCGCTCTCCTCGCCATCATATCGCTGCTGGCCGCGCGACTGTCTTCGTACGAAGGCGAGTGCCCCACCTGCGGCGATCGGATGGAGGGGATCACCAAGATCGCGCTCTCCCGTTGCCGCCATTGCGCGAACTATGCGACCCCGCGCGACGGGCGGCTGTACCCGCTGCGAGAGGATTATGTCGCTCCCGAGCCGCTTCTTGCTCTCCTGCTGCCGCCGGGTAGGTCCTTCCGCATGCCGCCGGTCTGCTGTGCTTGCGGCGACCCGGCAAGCCATGAAGAGCGGGTCGGCTTCAGCACGCCGGTCGGCCAGGGCATCGTGTCGACCCAAGCGCTGCACCAGTCGGTCGATGTGCCCTATTGCGACCAGCACAAACAGGCGGCCTTGCTTTCCTTCGCGTCGTCGAGCGCTGCAGGCGTTGCCCGCGGCACGCTCGAGTTGAAGGTGCGTTCCTATCGCTTCTACCGGGCCTTCCTCGATCTCAATGGTCGGGACCGATCCCAGGGCGGCTCGAGCTGATCTCGTCGTCGCCGTCGGCCGAGCATTTCCGCCGGCGGCAGCGAGCGCTTGACGCGGGCCGGTCTCGCCCCAGATACTTGGGACGATTCCAAGGGGAGCCCCGCTAAGGGGCTGAGACACCACTTGCCGCCGGCGACGTGGGAACCCTTTGAACCTGATCCGGATCGTACCGGCGTAGGGACAGGAACGGCGCGGCTCGAAGCCTTGGCTCCAGAGCGGCCCCTCAACCCCGCAGGCACCGGATCTCCTGTTGCACCGCTCGGTCGGGAGGAGGAGATCACCATGCCCGAAGGAACCATCCAGCAGAATTTCGCCGTCTCGACCGGTCCGCTGCCGGCCTCGCGCAAGATTCATGTCGCCGGCCGTCGGCACCCGGAGCTGCGCGTGGCGATGCGCGAGATCGACCTGTCGCCGGCGGCCAAGGAGCCGCCGCTCCGGGTCTATGATCCGTCGGGCCCTTACACCGATCCCGCCGTCGCCATCGACATCCGCCTCGGCCTGGCGCCGCTGCGCGATCCCTGGGTCCGCGCGCGGGGCGACGTCGTCGAGAAGGCGGCGCGCGCGGTGCGCCCCGAGGATAACGGGCTGCGCCCCGGCGAAGTCGCCGACGTCCCGGTGTTCGAGCGTGCCGGGCGCAAGCCGCTGGTGGCCAAGTCCGGCCGCGCGGTGACGCAGCTCGCCTATGCCCGCGCCGGCATCGTCACGCCGGAGATGGAGTACATCGCCATCCGCGAGAATCTCGGCCGCGACCAGCGCGCCGCCGCGGCGCGCGACGGCCAGTCCTTCGGCGCGGCGATCCCCGACCAGGTCACGCCGGAGTTCGTGCGCGACGAGGTGGCGCGCGGCCGCGCCATCATTCCCGCCAACATCAACCATCCGGAGAGCGAGCCGATGATCATCGGCCGCAACTTCCTGGTGAAGATCAACGCCAATATCGGCAATTCGATCGTCACCTCCTCGGTCGCCGAGGAGGTCGACAAGCTGGTCTGGGCGATCCGCTGGGGCGCCGACACGGTGATGGACCTCTCCACCGGCAAGAACATCCACACCATCCGCGAGTGGATCGTCCGCAACGCGCCGGTGCCGATCGGCACGGTGCCCATCTATCAGGCGCTGGAGAAGGTCGGCGGCAAGGCGGAGGAGCTCACCTGGGAGATCTTCCGCGACACGCTCATCGAGCAGGCGGAGCAGGGCGTCGATTACTTCACCATCCATGCCGGGGTGCGGCTGCCCTTCATCCCGCTCACCGCACGGCGCGTCACCGGCATCGTCTCGCGCGGCGGCTCGATCATGGCGAAATGGTGCCTCGCCCATCACCAGGAGAGCTTCCTCTACACCCGCTTCGAGGAGATCTGCGAGATCATGCGGGCCTATGACGTGAGCTTCTCCTTGGGCGACGGGCTGCGCCCCGGCTCCAACGCCGACGCCAACGACGAGGCGCAGTTCGCCGAGCTGAAGACCCTGGGCGAGCTCACCAAGATCGCCTGGAAGCACGATGTGCAGGTGATGATCGAGGGCCCCGGCCACGTGCCGATGCACAAGATCAAGGAGAACATGGATCTCCAGCTCGAGCATTGCCACGAGGCGCCGTTCTACACGCTGGGCCCGCTCGTCACCGACATCGCGCCGGGCTACGACCACATCACCAGCGGCATCGGCGCGGCGATGATCGGCTGGTTCGGCACGGCGATGCTGTGCTACGTCACGCCCAAGGAGCATCTGGGGCTGCCCGACCGCGACGACGTCAAGACCGGCGTCGTCACCTACAAGATCGCGGCGCACGCCGCCGATCTCGCCAAGGGCCATCCCGCGGCGCGGCTCAGGGACGACGCGCTGTCGCGGGCGCGCTTCGAGTTCCGCTGGCGCGACCAGTTCAACCTGTCGCTCGACCCGGAGACGGCGGAGAAGTTCCACGACCAGACCTTGCCGGCCGAAGGCGCCAAGCTGGCGCATTTCTGCTCGATGTGCGGGCCCAAATTCTGCTCGATGAAGATCTCGCAGGAGGTGCGCGACTACGCCC
>JASHTP010000112.1 GCA_030040495.1 Alphaproteobacteria bacterium | reverse complement strand
AAGCGGAATCGGCCGACCGGGTGATCATCCTGCATCGCGGCAAGGTGCTGCGCGTCGGCACGCCGCGCGCGCTGGCGACCGAGGCGGGGATGCCGAACCTGGCCGACGCCTTCATGGCCCTGACCAAGGCGCCGGAGGGCGCCGACATTGGACAGAGGAGCGCCGGAGCATGAGACGACACGACCGACCGCGGCTTGCCGTGCTCGCGCTGGCGGCGCTGCTCGGCTTCGCGGCGAGCGCCCGGGCGGAGGGCACCGGCCGCATCTTCGTCAGCAACGAGAGGGGCGACGGGCTCACCGTGCTGAGTGCCGCGGACTATTCGCTCGTCGGCGAGATCAAGACGCCGCGCCGGCCGCGCGGCATGCTGTTCAGCCCGGACCACAAGAAACTCTATGTCGCCTGCGGCGGCGCCGACCTGATCGCGGTGGTCGATGTCGCCGGGCTCAAAGTAGTCGACAGGATCGGCAGGATTCCCGATCCCGAGACCTTCGATCTCGACGCCTCGGGCACGCATCTCTACATCAGCAACGAGGAGGATGCCGAGCTCACCGTGCTCGATCTCGCCACCAAGCAGGCGGTCGGCCATTTCAAGGTCGGGCTCGAGCCCGAGGGCGTGCTGCTCAACCATGACGGCTCGGTGGTCTATGTCGCCGCCGAGGGCTCGAACCTCGTCCACGCCATAAACCTCGCCAGCGGCAAGCGCACCGACATTCCGGTCGGCACCCGGCCGCGCCGCTTCGCGCTGACACCGGACGGCAAGCAGCTCTGGGTGTCGACCGAGCTCGCCGGGCAGGTCGATGTCATCGACACCGCCACTCTCCGCGTCGTCGACAAGATCGACTTCCTGCCGCCGGGGATGCGGCGCGAGGACGTCTCGCCGGTGGCGCTGGCGATGGATCGCGCCGGCAAGACCGCCTACGTCACGCTTGGTCGCGCCAATCACGTCGCCATCGTCGACGTCGCCAGCCGCAAGGTCGAGGACTACCTCCTGGTCGGGCACCGGCCGTGGGGCATTGCCTTCGACCGCGAGCAGAAGCGGCTCTTCGTCGCCAACGGCGGCAGCGACGACATCAGCATCATCGACGTGGCGCAGCGCCGAGTGGTGAAATCGGTGCCGGTCGGGCATTACCCCTACGGCGTGGCGATCGATGATTGAGCGGATCGCCCTCGCCCTGGCGGTGGCCCTGCTGGCGGACCCGGCGGCGCAAGCCGCGCCGCTCGGCAAGAGCATCACCGTCGGCTATCTGCAGCTCGTCAACGACCCCCGCTACGACGAACGCCCCGGACCCGGCGACACATCGATCGAGCCGCCGCGGCCGGTCGCCGGGGCCGAGATGGCGATCGGCGAGGTCAACCTGGCCGCCGCCGCGTCAGGGCACAGCTTTTCCCTGGCCAAGGAAGAGGCCGACGATGTCGCGGGCCTGGTGCAGCGCATCGACGCGCTCGCCAAGGACGGCGCCCACTGGTTCCTGGTCGATGCCCCCGACGCGGCGCTGGCGGACCTGGCCAAGGCGGTGAGCGGCCGCGACGTGCTGCTGCTCAACATCTCCGCGCCCGGCGACGCGCTGCGCGGCGCCGCCTGCCAGAAGGGCCTCGTCGACGTCATACCGAGCCGGGCCATGCTCGCCGACGCACTGGCGCAGCTGCTGGTCGCGCGCAAATGGCCCGAGGTGCTGGTGCTGCGCGGGCCGCTTCCCGAGGACAAGGCGACCACCGCCGCGTTCGAGCACGCGGCGAAGCGCTTCGGGCTCAAGATCGTCGCGACGCGCGATTTCCTGTTGAGCAACGATCCGCGCGAGCGCGAAAAGGACAATGTCGCGCTGCTTACCGGCGACGCCGACTACGACGTGGTGTTCGTCGCCGACGCCGAGGGCGAGTTCGCGCGCGCGCTGCCCTACCGCACGATCCGGCCGCGGCCGGTGATCGGCGCGACCGGGCTGTTGGCGACGGCGTGGAGCTGGACCTGGGACCGCTACGGCGCGCCGCAGGTCAGCGGCCGCTTCGAGCACGCGACGGGGCGGCACATGGAGGCGACGGACTGGGCCGCGTGGCTCGCCGTCCGCGCCCTCGGCCAAGCGGTCGAGCGCAGCGGCGCCAGTGATACCGCCGGCGTCGATGCCTATCTTCTCGGTCCCGAGCTCGAGCTCGACGGCGCCAAAGGGCCGCCGCTCAGCTTCCGCGCCTGGGACCACCAACTGCGCCAGCCGATCCTTCTGGCGACATCCGACGCGATCATCGCCGAGGCGCCCTTGCCGGGATTTCTGCACGCGACCAACGTACTGGACACGCTGGGCTACGATCAGCCGGAGACGCAATGCCATTTCTGAGGCGCTCGCGCGGCGGCGCGGCGGAACGTTTCTAGCGTCGAGGACGCCGAGGATGCGCAAAGGACTTGGAGGATGATAGAGCATCGATACTGTGGCACCTGCGACCGCTTCCCGCGCAAGACCCGGAGCGGCCCTCTGCACCCGTCGCGCATCCTCCGCGTGCTCTGCGCTGAAAATCTTGCAGCCAATGCCGGGAGGCACCGATGAGACCGGGTCACGCGCTGCAGGCCTTCGTCGCCGTCGCTGGCCGCGAGCTGGTGCGGTTCGCCAACCAGACCGGGCGGCTGTTGTCGGCGCTGGTGCGGCCGGCGCTGTGGCTCTTCGTCTTCGCCGCCGGCTTCCGGAACGTGCTCGGCATCTCCATCACCCCACCTTACGAGACCTACATCACCTATCAGGTTTACGTCATTCCCGGCCTGGTCGGCATGGTGCTGCTGTTCAACGGCATGCAGTCTTCGTTGTCGATGGTCTATGACCGGGAGATGGGCATGATGCGGCTGCTGCTCACCGCCCCCT
>JASHTP010000111.1 GCA_030040495.1 Alphaproteobacteria bacterium | reverse complement strand
AAATGGATGAAGCCGTCGGCCGCGTCCTGCGACGAGCCGCCATAGCGGCCGGCGCGTTCGGCCGCCTGCCATTCCGCCCGCCGGCACAAATGATAGATCAGCCGCTCCGCCATGGCCGGACGCTAGCGCAGTCGCGGCGGCGGCGACAAGGGCCGGGGCCGGGCGGCGCCTTGCAGATTTGTAACTTGCCGCCGCGGCCGCGGCGGCGGTCAATCGGCCGCCAGCGAGCACGCCCATGCCCCGCCCCCTGCGAGCGACCCTGTCGCTTCCCACCCTCCTCGCCGCGCTCCTGCTGAGCGCCCCCGCGGTTCCGGCCGCGCTTTCCGCCGACACCCGCGCCGGCGCGGCTGCCGGCGTCACGCTCGAGATCTGCCGGCTGCCGGGCTCGCTCGATGAATATTCCGGCGAGGTCATCCGCATCCCGGCGGGCACCACCTTCAGCGACGACGTCTTCGATCCCGAAGACAGCACAGAGAGCAGCGGCGGCGGGCCGGTGAGCGTGGCGACGACGGCGCCGGTCTCGCTCGGCGCCTCGGCCTTCTGCGTCCGCGTGCCGGTCAGGCCGCTCACCCCGGCAGACGGCACCGAGCTGCAATCGAGCTTCGGCCGCATGTTCGTCGCCAACGGCAAGGGCGCGCGGGTGGCTGCCGGCAGGGTCTTCAACCGGGTCTACGGGCTGCTGCGCAACGGCGGCGGCTGATGCGGCCGCGTCAGCCGAAAATCCCGGCGATCGCCGAATAGACGCCGAAGGCTGCCGTCGCGAAGATCGCGCCGCCGACGAGCGCCGCGTACGCGCCGCCGAGGCGATAGGGATCGGGCAGGGCGCTTCTGGCCAGCATGAAGAGAAATCCGAGAACGATCGGCAGCAGCAGCGCGTTCAGCACCTGCACGCCGACGCTGAGCGCCACGAGGTTCGCGCCGGAGGAGACGAGAACGCCGGCGAAGATCAGGCAGGCGGTGAAGATGCCGTAGAACCACGGGGCTTCGAGGGGATGGTCGGCGAGCGAGCGGCGATAGCCGGCGACCTCGCCGACGCCCCAGGCGCCGGTCAGCGATACCACGATCGTGGCCACGAGCGCCGCGCCGGTCATGCCGCAGGCGAAGACGACGCGCCCGAGCTGCTGGCCGAGAAAAGGCGTCAGCGTGTCGGAGATCTGCTGCACCGTCTCGAGCGGCGTGTCCGGATTGGTTCGGCCGATCGTCGCCGCCGTCGCCACCAGGACGCCGATCATGACGATCTGCGTCAGGACGGCGCCGCCGGCGATCTCCCAGCGCGCCGCCGTCAAATGCTCCGGGCGCAGCCGCTTCTCGACCACGGCGGACTGCTGATAGAAGACCATCCACGGCATGATGACGGCGCCGATATTCGCCGTCACCAGATAGAGATAGGCGGGGTCGCCGAGCGGCGCCTGGGTCAGGCCGTGCAGCAGCGCGGCGCCGTCGGGATGGGCCTGCCAGGCGATCCAGACGAACGCCAGCTCGAAGCTGCCGAACGCGATCGCCGTCCACTCGACCGAGCGATAGGAGGCGGTCCATACGATGGTCACGAGGCCGCCGATCACGGCGACCATGGTGACCCAGCGCGGAATCCCGAACAGCAGCCCGACGCCGGCAAGCCCGCTCAGCTCCGATACCAGCGCGCCGACGCAGGCCACCGCCAGCGTTGCCACCGAAAACCAGGCCCAGCCGCGGCCGAAGCGGCGGAGGATGAGTTCCCCATGCCCGCAGCCCGTCACCAGTCCGAGACGAACCGTCAGCTCCTGCACGAGGTAGAGGATGGGCATCAGGATCACCTGCAGCAGGAGCAGGCGATAGCCCCATTGCGCGCCGCTCTGCGCGGCGGTGATGACGCTGCCGGCATCGGTATCGGCCAGCATGACGACGATGCCGGTGCCGAGGATGGCGAGCACTCGTCGCACCGGTTGTCCGAGGAAGGGCGAGGTCGAAACCGTCACGGGCATTCTCTTGCGCGGCTCGGGCCCGGCATCGGCAAGAGGCTGACCTTGCGGCCGACGGCAGGGCAAGAAAGGCAAATGCGACTTAGTATCAAGTTAGGGGCGCAGGCGCAGGACGCAAGCAGGAAATTCGCTCCGTTCGGCTCGACGTGAAAGCAACCTAGGCGAATGGCTCCGGGGTTCATTGACATGGATCAAGGCAAGGAATGCCCGCTCGCGGCGCCATGTTAAGATGAATTAATTTTCCCTGGCGGGAGCCGGGGTGGCATCGAGGCGCTGCGCGCTCTTCGCACGGCGCCCCGGCGATCGACGCCGCGTCGCGCCGCCGCGCGCTCGTCGGTCCGCGCGCAAGGCAGCCGGCGCAGGGAGGACAGCCATGCCGCGCAAGACGAGCCGGAAGTCGACCGGGTCCAAGCAGAAGCCGCGCAAGGCGAAGCGGCCGGCCGCACGGCCGCCGCGAAGCGGCGCGCGGAAGGGCGCCGCGGCGGCCAAGTCGATCCCGGCGCCGCGCCTCAGCCGCGAGGTGGTTGAGGAGCTGCTGGTTCATTCGGCCAATGCGCCGGAAGGCGACCAGCTGAGCGACCGGGCGCTGTCGGAGATCGCGCTCGCAGCCGCGCTCGATCCTGCCAAGCTGCTGGAAGCGCATCGGCGCCTGTGCGCGATGGCCGACGAGGCGGACGTCACCGTGTTGCGCGTCGTCGAGGTTTGGGAACCGTAGCCTATTCGAGCCCGACGGGCCGGCGGCGAGGCGTGACCTTGTCCGCCGGCCGGACTATATCCGGAGCGTGCCCTCGCCCCGCACGACGCCCAACCCCGCTTCCGCCGTAGCCCTGCCGGCGGCGCCGGCACTGGTTGCCGGCGTCAAGCAGGCGGCGTGGCTGTCGCCCGATGGCGAGCTCGCGCTGCTGCCTTTCGCCGAAGCGGCGCGGCGCGCGCGGGCACAGCCGCCCTTCCTCTGCCACGCCCGCGCCACCGCGCGGCGGATGGGCGTGCTGCCATTCCCGGCGCTCGACCTGCTCGAGCTCTATGCCTTCGTGCGGCCGGCGCGCTTCTGCCTGCCGACGCCGCGCGGGCTCGCCGAGGCGCTGGAGCTGCCGCTCGCCCGGCGCAGTGTCGGCGACGAGGCCCTGTCGCTGGTCGGATCGGCGCAGGCGCTCCTCGCCGAGCTCTCCGCCGCGGCGCCCGATGC
>JASHTP010000110.1 GCA_030040495.1 Alphaproteobacteria bacterium | reverse complement strand
CAGTTGATGCGGATGCCGAGCGCGCCGAGGCGCATGGCCGATTGCACGGCGCGCTTCATGGCGCGGCGGAAGGCGACGCGGCGCTCGAGCTGCTGGGCGATGCCGTCGGCGATCAGCTTGGCGTCGATCTCGGGCTTGCGGATCTCGACGATGTTGAGGCTGACCTCGCTGTTGGTCATCTTGGCGATGTCCTGTCGCAGCTTCTCGATGTCGGCGCCCTTCTTGCCGATGACCACGCCGGGGCGCGCCGAATGGATGGTGATGCGCGTCTTCTTGGCGGCGCGCTCGATGACGATGCGCGACACGCCGGCCTGCTGCAGCCGCTCGGTCAGGAACTTGCGCAGCTTCAGATCCTCGTGCAGCAGGCTGCTGTAGTCCTTGCGCGCGAACCAGCGCGAGTCCCAGGTGCGGTTGATGCCGAGCCGGAGCCCGACCGGATTGACCTTCTGGCCCATTACGCCTGCTCCTCCTGCCGCCGCTCCTCGCGCTCGCGCACGACGACGGTGAGATTGCTGAAATACTTGTCGACGCCGGCGGCGCGGCCGCGGCCGCGCGCGTGGAAACGGTGCATGACGAAGGCGCGCCCGACCGTGGCCTCCTTGACGTAGAGCTTGTCGACGTCGAGCTGGTGGTTGTTCTCGGCGTTGGCGATGGCGGCCTGCAGCACCTTCTTCACGTCGCGCGCGATGCGGCGCGGCGAGAAGGTGAGCTCGTTGAGCGCCACGGCGGCGCTCTTGCCGCGGATGCTCTGGGCGACGAGGTTGAGCTTGCGCGCGCTCACCTTGAGGCCGCGGGCATAGGCCAGCGCTTCGGTCTCGGCGAGGCGGCGGGGCGCGGATTTCTTGCTCATGGCGCGGGCACCTTGACCCGGACCGCCTTCTTGTCGGCGGAATGGCCGTGGAAGGTGCGGGTCGGCGCGAACTCGCCGAACTTGTGGCCGATCATGTGCTCGGTCACCAGCACCGGGATGAACTTGTGGCCGTTGTAGACGCCGAAGGTGAGCCCGACGAACTGCGGGAAGATGGTCGAGCGGCGCGACCAGGTCTTGATGATCTCGTTGCGACCCGACGCGCGCGCCTTCTCCGCCTTCTTCAGGAGATAGCCGTCGACGAACGGTCCCTTCCAGACTGAGCGTGCCACTGGGGCCTCCGTTACTTCTGCCGGCGACGCCGCACGATATAGCGGTCGGTCGCCTTGTTCTTGCGCGTCTTGGTGCCCTTGGTGCCTTTGCCCCAAGGGGTCACGGGATGACGGCCGCCGGAGGTCTTGCCCTCGCCGCCGCCGTGCGGATGGTCGATCGGGTTCATCGCCACGCCGCGCACCGAGGGCATGCGGCCGCGCCAGCGGTTGCGACCCGCCTTGCCGATGACGATGTTCTGGTTGTCCGGGTTGGAAACCGCGCCGATCGTCGCCATGCACTCGGCGCGCACCATGCGCACCTCGCCCGAGGAGAGCCGCAGCAGCGCGTAGCCGGCGTCGCGGCCGACAAGCTGCGCGTAGGTGCCGGCGGCGCGGGCGAGCTGGCCGCCCTTGCCCGGCTTCATCTCGACATTGTGGATGATGGTGCCGACCGGAATGTTGCGCATCGGCATGGCGTTGCCCGGCTTCACGTCGACGCGCTCGCCGGCGACGATCTTGTCGCCCTCGCGCAGGCGCTGCGGCGCCAGGATGTAGGCGAGCTCGCCGTCCTCGTAGCGCAGCAGGGCGATGAAGCCGCTGCGGTTGGGATCGTATTCGAGGCGCTGCACCTCGGCCGGCATATCGCGCTTGACGCGCTTGAAATCGACGGTGCGCAGCCGCCGCTTGTGGCCGCCGCCGCGCCAGCGCACGGTGATCCGGCCCTGGTTGTTGCGGGCGCCGGTGGCGCGCTTGCCCTCGGTGAGCGCCTTGACCGGACCGCCCTTCCACAACTCGCTGCGGTCGACGGTGACCAGCTGGCGCCGGCCCGGCGTCGTCGGCTTGTAGGTCTTGAGTGCCATCGCCTCAGACTCCCGTCGTCACGTCGATCTTCTGGCCCTCGGCGAGGGTGACGATCGCTTTCTTGTAGTCCGAGCGCCGGCCGGGGTTGCCGCGGAAGCGCTTGGTCTTGCCCTTGACGCGGATGGTGTTGACCGCCGTCACCTTGACCTTGAACAGCCCTTCGACCGCCGCCTTGACCGCGCGCTTGTCGGCGTCGAGCGGCACGCGGAAGGTGACCTGGTTGTGCTCCGAGCCCATGGTCGACTTCTCGGTGATCACCGGCGCGCGCACGAGATCGTACATCTGGTCGCGCGTGAGCTTGACCTCTTCGCGCGGAATGAAGCGGAACCTGCTCATTTGAGGCGGGCCTCCAGATGTTGGACCGCGTCGCGCGTCAGCACCAGCGTGTCGCGGCGCAGGATGTCGTAGACATTGGCGCCCTGCTGCGGCAGCACGTCGACCTCGGGCAGGTTGCGCGCGGCGCGGGCGAAGTTCTCGTCCAGCACCGGCCCGCCGATGATCAGCACCGAGCCCCAGCCGAGCTTCTCGAAGCGCTTGGCGAGCTGCGCCGTCTTCGGCTCGGCCAAGGTCGCCGCCTCGAGCACCACCAGCTTGCCCTCGGCCTGCTTGGCCGAGAGCGCGGATTTCAGCGCCAGGCGCCGCACCTTCTTCTGCAGCCCGAATTCGTGGCTGCGCACCACCGGGCCGAAGATCACGCCGCCGCCGCGGAACTGCGGCGAGCGCAGGCTGCCCTGGCGGGCGCGGCCGGTGCCCTTCTGCCGCCACGGCTTCTTGGTCGTGCCCTGCACGTCGCTGATGCCCTTGGTCTTGTGCGTGCCGGCGCGGCGCTTGGCGAGCTGCCACTGGACCATGCGCGCCAGGATGTCCTGGCGCACGGGCGCGCCGAACACCTCGTCGGCGACCTCGATGTCGCCGACGCTCTTGTTGTCGAGGTTCTTGACCGCGAGCTTCATGGCTGGGCTCCCGCGGCCGGGGCCTCGGCGGCGGCAGCCGCGCGCAGCGCCGCCGGGAAGGGCAGGCCCTTGGGCGGCTTGCGCTTGGCGGCGTCCTTGACCAGGACGTAGCCGCCGTCGGCGCCGGGCACCGCGCCTTCGAGCATGATGAGCCCGCGCTCGCCGTCGGTGGCGACGACGCGGAGATTCTGCGTGGTCACGCGCTCGGCGCCGTAATGGCCGGCCATCTTCTTGTTCTTGAACACCTTGCCGGGATCCTGGCGTTGCCCGGTCGAGCCGTGGCTGCGGTGCGAGACGGAGACGCCGTGGGTGGCGCGCAGGCCGCCGAAATTGTGCCGGCGCATGACGCCGGAGAAGCCGCGGCCCTTGGTGGTGCCGGTGACGTCGACGAACTGCCCGGCGACGAAATGCTCGGCCGAGAGCTCGGACCCGACCTCGACGAGCCCGTCCTTCGGCACGCGGAACTCGGCCAGCTTGCGCTTGGGCTCGAGCTTCGCCTTGGCGTAATGGCCGCGCATCGGCTTGGTGACGTTCTTCACCTTGGCCTTGCCGACGCCGAGCTGGACGGCGGTGTAGCCGTCCTTCTCCTCGGTGCGCACGGCGACGACCTGGCAATTGTCGACCTTCAGCACCGTCACCGGGACGTGGTTGCCTTCCTCGGTGAAGATGCGGGTCATGCCGAGCTTCTGGGCGATGAGACCGGTCCGCATGACATGTTCCTCAGAGCTTGATCTCGACATCGACGCCGGCGGCGAGATCGAGCTTCATCAGCGCGTCGACGGTCTGCGGCGTCGGATCGACGATGTCGATCACCCGCTTGTGGGTGCGGATCTCGAACTGCTCGCGCGACTTCTTGTCGATGTGCGGCGAGCGCAGCACGGTGAACTTCTCGATCCGGGTGGGCAGCGGGATCGGGCCGCGCACGCGCGCGCCGGTGCGCTTGGCGGTGTTGACGATCTCGCTCGTCGACTGGTCGAGGACGCGATGGTCGTACGCCCTCAGCCGGATGCGGATGTTCTGGTTGTCTATCGCCATGGCCCACTCCTCATTCCGCCGCTCGCCTCAGTCCGACACCCCGACCCCTGAGCTCGCGGC
>JASHTP010000109.1 GCA_030040495.1 Alphaproteobacteria bacterium | reverse complement strand
CCCATTGGGACAGGCCCCTCCCCGACGGATTCCGCTTGACAGGGAGGTGGCGGGAAGTCGCCCGCGTCAGCGGCGCTGCAGCGCGGCGCCGGCGCGCTTGGCCGAGCGATCCACCGGCGGCTGGGCCGCGGGCGGCGGCGCGGCGGCGATCTCGGCGAGGCTCTTCAGCAGCGCGCCGATGCCGCGCAGCCGCTCGTGCGTGTCGTCCCAGCTGCGCATGATGACGAGGCGCTGATCCGGGCGCAGCTTGGCGGTGCCGGCCTGGCGCTGCAGGAAGTCGACCAGCCCCGCCGGGTTGGCGACACGGTCGTGGCGGAAGGCGAGCGTCGCGCCCTTGGGCCCGGCTTCGACCTTCTCGACGCCGGCGTCGCGGCAGAGCCGCTTGATGGCGATGATCTCCAGGAGATTGTCGACCTCGTGCGGCAAGGGGCCGAAGCGGTCGATGAGCTCGGCGGCAAAGGCGTCGATCTCGCGCCGATCGACCAGCGCGGCGATGCGGCGATAGAGCCCGAGCCGGACATTGAGGTCGGCGACGTAGCTTTCCGGGATCAGCACCGGCGTGCCGATGGTGATCTGCGGCGTCCATTCCTCCTGCGCCGCCCCGAGCTCGCCCGCGCCGCTGCGCGAGGCGGCAATCGCCTCCTCCAGCAAATGCTGATAGAGCTCGACGCCGACCTCGCGGATATGGCCGGACTGCTCGGAGCCCAAGAGATTGCCGGCGCCGCGGATGTCGAGATCGTGGCTCGCCAAGGTGAAGCCGGCGCCGAGCTGATCCAAGGTCTGCATCACCTCGAGCCGGCGCTGCGCCGTCGGCGTCAGGCTCTTGCCCGGCGGCAAGGTCAGATAGGCATAGGCGCGCAGCTTGCCGCGGCCGATGCGCCCGCGCAGCTGATAGAGCTGGGCGAGGCCGAAGCGGTCGGCGCGGTGGACGACGAGCGTATTCGCCGTCGGGATGTCGAGGCCGCTCTCGATGATGTTGGTGGAGAGCAGCAGATCGTAGCTGCCGTCGTCGAAGGCCGCCATCACCGTCTCGAGCTCGGTGGCCGCCATCTTGCCGTGCGCCACCGCCACCTTGATCTCCGGCACCAGCTCCTTGAGCTGCTGGCGCACCTCGCCGAGATCGCTGATGCGCGGCACCACGTAGAACACCTGGCCGCCGCGGTGGCGCTCGCGCAGGATCGCCTCGCGCAGCACCACCGGATCCTCCGGCATGACGAAAGTGCGCACCGCCAGCCGGTCGACCGGCGGCGTGGCGATGACGCTCATCTCGCGCACGCCGGCGAGCGCCAGCTGCAAGGTGCGCGGGATCGGCGTCGCCGTCAGCGTCAGCACATGGACGTTGGCCCTGAGCTGCTTCAGCCGCTCCTTCTGCTTGACGCCGAAATGCTGCTCCTCGTCGACGACGAGGAGCCCCAAATGGCTGAAGCTGATCCCCTTGCCGAGCAGCGCGTGCGTGCCGATGACGATGTCGACGCGGCCGTCGGCGACGTCCTTCCGGATCTGCACCGCGTCGCGCGCCGCCACCAGCCGCGACAGCTGCGCGATGCGCAGCGGCAGTCCGGCGAAGCGCTCGCTGAAGGTGCGGTAATGCTGGCGCGCCAGCAAGGTCGTCGGCACCACCACGGCGACCTGGCTCCCCGCCATCGCCGCGATGAAGGCGGCGCGCAGCGCGACCTCGGTCTTGCCGAAGCCGACATCGCCGCAGATGAGCCGGTCCATCGGCCGCCCCGACCCCATGTCGGTGAGCGTGTCGAGGATCGCCTTCTGCTGGTCCTCGGTCTCGGGATAGGGGAAGCGCGCGGCGAACTCCTCGTAGAGCCCCTCCGGCGCCGGCATCGCCTCGCCGTTCCGGAGCTGGCGCTCGGCGGCGACGGCGATGAGCTCGTTGGCGATGTCCTTGATGCGCTGCTTGACCCGCGCCTTGCGCGACTGCCAGGCGACGCCGCCGAGCCGGTCGAGCTGGATCTCGGTCTCCTCCGAGCCGTAGCGCGACAGCACCTCGATGTTCTCGACGGGGACGAAGAGCTTGTCGCCTTCGGCATAGAGCACGCGCAGGCAATCATGCGGCGCGCCGGCCACTTCCAGCGTGACCAGCCCGTCATAGCGGCCGATGCCATGCTCGACATGGACGACGAGGTCGCCCGGCTGCAGCGCCGAGACCTCGGAGATGAACTGGTCGAAATTGACGCGGCGTTTGGGCGGGCGCGCCAGCCGGTCGCCGAGGATGTCCTGCTCGGTGACGAGGAGCGTGTCGCCGAAGCCGTAGCCATGCTCGAGGCCGAGCACGGCAAGGCCGATGCGCCGGGCGGGCCCGTCGCGGAACTCCTTCCAGCTCGCCACCGCTTCGACCGGCTCGAGGCCGCGCTCCTGCAGCACCGATCGGAGCCGCTCGGCCGAGCCGGCGCTGTACGCGAGGATGAGGGCGCGGCGGCCGTCGCTTCGCTCCGCCTCGAGCTGGTCGCGCACCGCGTCGAACAGGTTGAGCTTGGGATTGGCGCGCGCCTCGGCGAAGTCGCGGCCCGGGCTCGCCCCGGCCTGAACGGTGAGCGCGGTCCGCTCGGGCGCGGCGAAGGGCGTGAACTGGCCGGTGCGGCGGCGCGCGAGCGCGGCGCCCCACTCCGGGTCGTCGAGATAGAGCTGCTCCGGCCGCACCGGACGGTAGACCGCGGCCGCCGTCGCCCGGGCGCGCAGCGCCTCGACGCGGGCGGCGTAGAAATCGGCGATCGAGGCGAGACGGTCGGCGCGCACATCCTCGGCCTGGTAGTCGAGCGTCACTGCCGCGTCGGGGAGATAGTCGAAGATCGTCTCGAGGCTCTCGTAATAGAGCGGCAGCCAGTGCTCCATGCCGATATAGCGCCGCCCGGCGCTGACGGCGTCGTAGAGCGGGTCGTCGTCGGCGACGGTGCCGAACTGCTCGCGGTAGCGCGAGCGGAAGCGGTGGATGGCGGCGTCGTCGAGCAGCACCTCGTTGACCGGCTTGAGCAGGATGCGCTCGAGCGTGCCGGTCGAGCGCTGCGTCAGCGCGTCGAAACTCCTGAGCGTCTCCAGCGCGTCGCCGAAGAAATCGAGCCGCACCGGCGCCGGCGCGCCCGACGGGAAGAGGTCGACGATGCCGCCGCGCACCGCGAACTCGCCCGCCTCGCGCACGGTGTCGGTGCGGCTGTAGCCGTTCTTGCCGAGGAAGCCGATGAGCCGGTCGAGCGGGATGCGGCCGCCGCGGCCAAGCGTCAGCACGCGGTCGCGGAAGAGAGAACGCGGCGGCACGCGCTGGATCGCGGCGTTCACCGTGGTCAGCACGATGCGCCGACCGGCTCCGGCGGCGGGATCGGCGAGCCGGGTCAGCGCGTCGATGCGCCGGCTCATGATCTCGGCATTGGGCGAGGCGCGGTCGTAAGGCAGGCAGTCCCAGGTGGGGAGCGCGATCACCTCGAGGCCGGGATGGAAGAAGCCGAGCGAGGCCGCCATGCGCGCCATGCTTCCGTCGTCGCGGCAGACATGGAGGAGGCTCGCCACCTGCCCCTGCGCGAGGAGGCAGCCCAGCACGAAGGCGTCGTGGCCCTCGGGCGCGCCGCCGATGGTGAGGCGGCCGGAGGGCGGCGCCTCGGCAGAAAAGAAACGGTCGATCTCGCTCACGCCGGTCTCGCGCGGTAGCGGAAATCCATCAGCAGCCGCAGCACGTCGCTGTCGCGCTCCGGCGGCGGCGCGACGCGACCTGTGATCCAGTCGAAGAGCGCGGCGTCGTTCTCTTCGAGCAGCGCCTCGTAGTGGTCGAGCTGCGCCTCGCTCAAGCCGGCGAGATGCCGCTCGGCGAAAGAGCCCAGCAGCAGGTCCGTCTCTCTGGTGCCGCGGTGCCAGCTGCGGAACAGCAGGCGCTTGCGGCGGATGTCCGGGGCTTCGCCCATTCGCCTAGGATATAGGGAATTTCTGCCGCTTCGTCAGCCGGCCGCCGCGATGGGCTCCTTTGCGCTTTTGTGTATAGTCGGCGGGGCGGTTGCAGTGCTGCCCGACGGTCCTGCAGCGCCATCCTCGCGAGCCCAGACCAAACCGTGCGCCCCGAGATCCTGTTTCCGCTCTTTGCCCCGGTGACGTCGCTGCCGGGAGTGGGACCGCGTTTCGGCAAGCTCTTCGAGCGGCTGACCGGGCCGGCGGTGGTCGATTTGCTCTGGCATCTTCCCAACGGCGTCATCGACCGCAGCTTCACCCCCAAGGTGCGCGAGGCGCCGCCGGGGATGATCGCCACCATCCGCGTCGAGGTCGATGCCCATCTGAAGCCGCACAACCCGCGCCAGCCCTATCGCGTGCGCTGCCGCGACGAAACCGGCTTCCTCCATCTCGTCTATTTCCACGTCAAGGGCGATTGGCTGGAGAAGCTGCTGCCGGTGGGCGCGACGCGCTGGGTGAGCGGCAGGGTCGAAGAGTTCAACAACGAGATCCAGATCACCCATCCCGACCATGTGCTGGCGCCCGACGAGTTCAGCCGCATGAAGCCGATCGAGCCGGTCTATGGCCTCACCGCCGGCCTGCCGCTGCGCACGGTGCAGAAGGCGATCGACGCTGCGCTCGCCCGCCTGCCGGATCTGCCGGAATGGCTCGATCCCGCGCT
>JASHTP010000108.1 GCA_030040495.1 Alphaproteobacteria bacterium | reverse complement strand
GCCGGCGCCGCCAGCCGGGCCGGGCCCGCGCCGCCGCGCTTCAACAGCGCGTAGGCGATGACCGCGGCAGGGAAGCCGCCATGCCAGAACATATAGAGCCAGGCCGTGCTCTGCGCGCCGGCGCCGAGCAGCCCGCCGGGCGCGAACAGGCCAGGAAAGCTCAGCGCATGGGCGACCGCCATCAGCGCGGTGAAGAGATAGCCGCTCGCCAGCACCAGCAGCGCGCGCGAGTGCCCGATGGTGAACTGGCCGAAGATCAGTGCCGCGGTGATGAGGTCGCTGAGGGTCAGCGCCGATTCATAGGCGGGGATGAACGCCGCCACCGGCGGCAGGGGCAAGCGCGCGTAGGGTGCCGCCGCGGCGAAGAGCGCCAGCGACAGCAGCACGACGGCGAGCGCGAAGCGGCGCTCGCCGGGTCCCGCCGGCAGCATCGAAAGCACCAGCCGCCGCTCCGCCGTCGCTTCCTCCGCCATCCGTTTCCCGCCGCGTCCGCCGTTCGACCCTGCGGGGATCGTACTTCAGCCGGTCTTGTGCCGGAAGCGGGAGAGGATGGCGCAGGGAAGGCGCCGGTCGCCGCCGCGGGACCGCCGGCTCACGGTCGGCCGACGAAGACCGTGACGCCCAGCACCATGTCGACCTTCCTGCTGTCGCGCGCCAGCGGCAGCAACAGCCGCTCGATCAGGAGATGGTCGCGGTCGAAGTAATAGGTCGGCGGGCCGCGGTAATAGGCGAGCTGCCCGGCGGCGGTGGCGAGGAACTGGGGATAGGCGGGCGAGCTGCCGAAGGCCGGATGCGCTTCGTCGAGCCATTCGCCGGTCACATCCCGTCCCAAGGCGAAGACATGCTCGGTGCCGAGCAGGCGGTAGCGGAAGCGCATCGGCGCCGGCTCGGTCTCCACCAGATACATCCAGCGCAGCAGCTTTGGCACCGCCAGGGGATCGAAATGCTGCCGGCCCGGCAGGAGGCCCGGCGCGGGCCGGATGGTCTGCCACAGGCGATGGAGTTCGGCGATGCGCGCGTCGTAAGCCGGCAAGACGTCATCCGGCGACAAGAGCCGGAACACGGGATCGCGGGCGCGTCCGGCGCGCTCGTCGGGTCGATGCTGCATCGATGACACCCCTCGCTGGAGGATCCGCTCTTACGCCCTTTCCTGGCCCCTGCGGCAGAGCGCGCGAGGTGTTGCCGGGCGGCGGTCCGCCGGCAAAGTCCAAATCAATCCTGGTCGTTTTCGCGCTTTGGCTTGGCGAGCACACCAGACGCGGCCTATTTAGCGCAGCGCCGCGGGCAATCTCTTCGAAAACCCCAAGCGTCGGGCTGTCATATGCCAAAGGCACAGACGCGGAGTCAATTAAAAAAAATATCACAATCGCCCCGTCCTCAACCAGGCGGGGAGCGCGCCGATCAGGACGCGGGCGGCGCGGCATAGCGGCGCCGGAATTCGGGCCCGGCCTCCGCGAGGGCCACCTCGCCGGCGAAGGCGGGGTGGCGCGTCAGGGTGTTGAGACGTTCCATGTAGGCACCGCCTCGGTCTCGAGGCCCCGCTCGACCGCCGCAATGTCGGGGAAGCCCTGCACCGCCTCCCAGCGGATGGCGCGCCCGGCGAGATAGCCGCTGGCGCCTACGGCGTAGGCGTAGCGCAGCACGCGCTCGAACTCGTGCATCCCCGCGCCGGCGCTGAGCATCACCCAGGGGCGCGCCGCCGCGCGACCGAGCTCGGCGAAAAGCGCCTGCGCCTCGACGACGCGCTCGGCGGGACCGGCCTCGGGATCCGGCAGCGCCGACGCCTCGAGCGGACTTTCGAGCTTGAAGAGGTCGACGCCGAAGCCGGGATCGGCGAAATCCCGCACGCTGTCGATCACCAGCTGCGGCCGCTTGCCGGTCTGCTCGACATAGCCGCGGGTCTGCCGGCGCTCGTGCGGCAGCGAGTAGACGAGGAGCTCCAGCACATGGCAGATGTCGTGCCGGCGGCAGGCTTCGCCGACCCGCCGCACGAAGGCCTGCTGATGGGCGCGGATCTCCGGCGCCGCGTCCGGCCGGTAGCAGGCGAGGATCTTCACCGCGTCGGCGCCGAGGCGCTTGATCTTCTCGACGCTCCAATTGGCGATCTCGGCCGAAAGCCGGGCTTCGGCGGTCTCGCGGAAAGTGTGGTCCTCCAAGGTCAGCATCAGCCCGCAATGAGGCGGGGTCGCCGCGAAGCCCGACCAATAGCCGTAGAGCGGCTCGGTGAGCAGCGCCGAGGCGTGCGGCGCCAGCACGCGGGTCAGCGCCCGCTTGACGTCAACGACGTCCTGGAGCGCCGCCTCGTCGAGGCCGGTCGGGCTCGACCTCGTCGAAGGCGGGCTGGTCGAGGCGCGGTACGACGTGACCGAGGCGCGGGACGCCATGCGCCGCCTGCTCGCGCTCAGGCCGCGGCCGACGGCGGCGCTCAGCGTCAACGACGTGCTCGCGCTCGGCGCGCTGTTCGAATGCCGCGCCGCGGGCGTCGACGTGCCCGGGGAGATCTCGATCACCGGCTTCGACGATTTCGACTTCGCCCGCAACGTCGCGTCGCCGCTCACCGCCGTGCGCGATCCGACCGTCGAGATGGGGCGCGGCGCCGCCGAGCAGCTGCTGCTGCGTCTCAGCGGCCAGCCCGCGCTGCACGCCACGCTGCTGCCGGTCGCCATCATGCCGCGCGGCACCACCAGCCCGGCACCGTCGGATCGGGGCGCGTCCTCATGACCGGCCGCGGCCGCGCCCACGAGATGGCGTAAGCCTGAGCAAGCTGCCTATTTCGCATGCAGAAATGCGCGGGCGCGAGGCGAATTCACTCCAAAGCGACGCCGATCAAGCCGCGCGACAGGCCATCGGAGAGCATTGCCCGAGTGCAAGGGACCCGCGCGAAGCCGTGATGCCCATGTTGCGCTGCGACAATTGCACGCAGTTCGCGCAAGCCTCTTCATGCGAGGTCGCCGAGGGCTGCACTGTGGTCGCCAGCCGGCGCAAGGTCTGTGCGAAGACGCCAGCGGGCCGACCAGAGTGGCAGTACGGGACCTTAAATGGCTCCAACGGCAAAGACCCCTTGGCTGAAGGTCGAGCATACCGGCGATCAGTATGAGGTTCACTGGCGCGTCGAGCGCCAGTCCGGCCCCACCACCATCGTCGACCTTGGCCACAGTCAGAGCTTCGCCACGGAATCAGAGGCGCAGCGCTGGTGCGCGGTCTTCGCCAGCGCGCTCGCCGAGGAGGCGCCCCAGGCGCCGTGACGCGCCTTAGCCAGCATCCACAGACTGTCGGTTTCCGGCCCACGCCTTCGCTCAGGACAGATGCGCGCGGACCGTATCGGCGATCGCATCGGCGCGCGCTTGGACCAGGTCATGCTCGCCACCGGGAACGACGTGAAGCCGGGCGTTGGGCAACAGGCTCAGCAGCCGTGCCCCGACCGCGACCGGGCTGATCGGATCGGAATCGCCCCATAAGAGCAGGGTCGGGTGGGTGATGCGGTGCAGCTCGCTTGTGTAGTCCGGGCGCACCGCGGCGATCCAGGCGGCGGCATTGGGATACTCACGCCGGTAGGCCGGCCGCCAATCGATCCCGCCCAGGCTCGCGACGTCGAGCCCGCCGGCGGTGACGCTGAGCACGATCCGTCGGACCCGCGTCGGGTGCTTGAGCGCGATCTGCACGGCGATGGCGCCGCCCATAGACTGAGCCAGCAGGTCGACCGCCCGATCATCGTCCAATTTTGCCTCGACCATGGCGACGAGGTCCGACCAGCCTTTCACCGCGGGATCGGCGGGCTGATGGCCCAGGCCCGGCCACCCGAAATAGACTTTCTCCCAATAGGCGGGCAGCCGATCGCCCAGCGGACGCCAGAACGTGGGATCGGCACCGATGCCGGGCAGGAACAGGAGCCGGGGCGGTCCGATGTTCCGGCCGTGACCCGAGAGCGGCAAAGCACTCATCGCCATGCCTTTCTGGACTCGGCAAAGCGAGATCGCCGCCGAGGCTCGCGCCCGGCACGCTACATCATCCGACGTCCAATTCCGAGTTCATCGCCGGGCGACGGCGGGTCAGCCCGCGCCGGCCTCCACCGTGCCGCGCCAGGTGTGTTTCGGTCGGTAGCCGAGGATGCGGCGCGCCTTGTCGATCGACAGCAGAGTGTCGAACTCGCCGAGCCCGTCGCGCACCGGAACGCCGGGAAAAGCCTCGGCCATGAGCGCGCGGCTCGGCCGGCGCATCAGCGTGTCCGCGGCGGCGATGGTGAAGATGTCGGCGCCCGCGGAGTCGGCCTCGAGCGCCAGCCGGCAGGCCTGCGCCACGTCGCGCGCATCGACCCAGCTCCAGAGGTTCCAGCGGCGCAACGAAGGATCCGCCCAGAAGCTCGGGATCTGGTCATAGTCGGCCGCCTCGAAGATGTTGGAGATGCGCAGCCCGACAAAGCGCGTGCCGGGATTCCAGCGGTGCATCTCCTCGGCCATGCGCTCGGCCAGCACCTTGGCGAGCGCATAGCCGGTCTCGGGCGCCAGCGGATGCTCCTCGCTGACCGGCGCGAAGGCCGGCGGCGTCCGGGTCAGCGGCAACCCATAGGCGGTTTCGCTCGATGCCCAGACGACGCGCGGCAGGCCGAACAGCGTCGCGGCGCTGAAGATGTTGTAGGTCGAGATCAGGTTGTTCTGGAAGGTGGCGGCGTCGGGCGCGAGGCTCGGGGCGGGGATGCCGGCGAGGTGGATCACGGCGGAGGCCTCGCCGAGCGGCGAGCGCCTGCGGTCGATGGTGCCGGCGGCGCGGCGGATCGCGTCCACCGCCTGGCCGAAATCGGCGAGGTCGGCGCGGAGGAAGTGGCAGAGCGGCTCGCGCGGCGGCGCGAGATCGACGTTCATCACGGCATAGCCGTGCTCGATCAACTCGGCGATCACCGCGCGGCCGGCCTTGCCGCTGCCGCCGGTGACGACGACGCACTTCATCGCTTTCCTCCCGCTGCTAGTCCGCTGTGTACGGGCTCTCGCGGTTGCTCGCGCAACCGTTGTCGCCCGCCTCGGACAACGCGTCGCGTTGCCCGGGCTCGGCCCTGATCCAGGCGTCGAGCAGCATGCGCAGCGCGGCGACGAAGGCGAGCGGCTGGTCGAGCATGACGTGATGCTGCGCCTCCGGCACCTCGACGATGGGTGCGTGCGGGCCCATCAGCGACGACATGTAGGAAGCGGTGCCGCGCGAGACGAGCGCGCTCTTCTCGCCGAAGATCAGCGCGGCGCGGCAGCGCACCGCCTGCAGATATTCGCGGAACGGCTCGCCGAAGCGGCGCGCGCCCATCGCCGCGCCGTCGAACTTCCAGGTCCAGCCGCCCGCGACCGGCATCAGCGAGTGGCGGGCGATGAACTCGACGATGAAGTCGTTGTCGCAGCTCTGCGGCGGCATCAGCCGGAAGCGAGCGCGCGCCGCGTCGAAGCTCTCATAGATCCTCTTGTTCGCCCATTTCGGCGGCGACAGCGGCCGCTGCGCCTCTTCCTCGGGCGAGCGGATCGGCGAGTCGACGATGACGGCGCCGCCGAGCTCGTCGCCGAACTGCGCGCCGAACTTCATCGTCATGAAGCCGCCGAAGCTGTGGCCGATGACGAAGGGACGCTCGCCGAGCCCGGCATCGGCGATCACCGCGCGCATCTCCTTGGCGCGCAGCTCCGCGCCGTAGCTCTCGCGCCGGCCGCTGTCGCCCATGCCGGACAGGTCGATGGCGGCGACGCGGAAGTCGCGGGTGAAGTAGGGCGCGATGAAGGCCCACCAATAGGCGTGCGCGCCGCCGCCATGGACGAAGAGCAGTCCGCGGCGCCGCGCCGCGCCGGGCTCGGCCGGCCAGAGCAGATAGTGGATCGGGCAGCCTTCGACGGTCACCCGGCAGGATTGCTTCGGCGCGGCGACGGTGCGACGAAACCAATCGGGTGCGGGAGCGCGGACGGTCAAGAGGTCGGCGGGGATCGCGGGATCGTTCAAGGAGCCTCCTGCCGCATCGTCGGCGCGCCGGTCGCAACCTAAGTCGGCTTCGTCCCATCGGCAAGGGAGCGGTCGGGCACGGCATCGAGAACGAGCGCGAACAGCTCGCGCTCCGCCCGCACGCCGCGCAGCGCGTGGCGGCCGAGCGGCTCGAGCCGCGCGCCCGACTCGGCGGCGGCGGCGAGCTCGGCCGAGACCAGCACCTTGCGTCCGAGCGGCTCGCACAGCGTCTCCATGCGCGCGACCTCGTTGACCGCCGGACCGATGACGGTGAAGTCGAGCCGGTCGGCGGCGCCGACATTGCCGTAGAGCACCTCGCCGAGATGGAGCGCGATGTCGACGGCGGCGACCGGCTTGCCGGCGCGGCGGCGCGCCTCGTTGAGGGTCTCCAGCGCCTCGATCGCCTCGGCAGCGGCGTCGAGGGCCGCGCGGCAGACCGACGCACGCTGCGGCGCCGTCACCGGGAAGATCGCCAGCAGCCCGTCGCCGATGAACTTCAGCACCTCGCCGCCGCGCGGGCGCAGCGCCGCCGCCAAGGTCTCGAAGACCTCGTCGAGAAGCTCGACCACGACCGGTCCGAGAGAGCTGTCGGCGACCGCAGTGAAGCCGCGCAGATCCGCGTACCACAGCACCGCGCGGATGCTCTCGACCGAGCCGCGCTCGATCGCGCCGGCATGGACGCGTCGTCCGGCATCCTGACCGAGATAGGCGGCGAGCAGGCTGCCGGCGATGGTGTGCGTGGCGTGGCTCATCATCGCCAGCGAGACGGCCGGCAGCACCGCCTTGAGCAGCGTGAGATCGTCGTCGGCGAAGCCTTCCGGGTGCTGAGTCAGGAAGGAGTAGGCGACGCCCGTGCCATAGGAGGGATCACCCGCGGCGCCGAAGGCAAGCAAGAGGGCGAAATAGTCGGTGGCGCCCGCAACGGCGAACTCGGCCAGGACGGGAAAGTCGAGCGCGGCCTCGCGGCCGGCGAGGCGTCGGCGCAAATGCGACTCGCGCGCCGAAGTTCCCGCCACCTCTCTCTCCAAGTGAGCGAAGGGGCTGTTGCTCCAGGTCGGCTCGAGGTCTTCCTCGCGCTGCCAGGAGGCGGGCTCGATGGCATTGCGGTCGCGCCGCCACCTGTAGCCGTAGCCCGCCCATTGCGGGTGGAGCGTGCGCATGCCGGTGAAGGCGCGCCAGAGCGGAACGCCGGCCGCGACGAGGCGCTGGCAGAAGCCGTCGAACAGCGCCTCGGCTCCGACGCCGCGCAAGCCCTGCTCCACGGCCCAGACGTGGAGCTCGATAATGCGCCGGCCGAGCGCGTCGTCGAAGGTCTGCAAGGAGATGGGTTGGGGCGGCTCGGGGGCGTATCGGGCCATGCCGCTTACCAAGCCTCCTTTCGTAGCGTCGGCGCGTCGCTTGGAACCTAGGTCGGCGGCGGCCGCTCGGCAAGGAAGGGCGCCGTGCCCGCTCCCTTGGCCGCGGCGGCGCGCCCCTCTAAGCTCCGCCGCCATGGACAAGGTGCTGAAATCCTTCGAGCCCGAGGCGGTGGGGCCGCTCCAGGGCATCCGCGCCATCGACCTGTCGCGGCTCGTCGCCGGCAACATGCTGAGCCTGCAGCTCGCCGATTACGGCGCCGAGGTGATCAAGGTCGAGGATCCCGAGCGCGGCGATCCCCTGCGTGACTGGCGGGTCAAGGGCGTGAGCATCCATTGGAAGGTCTATGCCCGCAACAAGAAGAGCCTGGCGCTGGCGCTGCGCTCGCCGGAAGGGCTGGAGCTGCTGGCGCGGCTCGTCGACACGGCCGATGTGCTGATCGAAAATTTCCGGCCGGGGACGCTCGAGGCGATGGGGCTCGCGCCCGCCGTGCTGCAAGAACGCAATCCCGGCCTCATCATCGTGCGCGTCTCCGGCTGGGGGCAGGACGGGCCTTACCGCGAGCGGCCGGGCTTCGGCTCGCTGGTCGAGGGCATGTCCGGCTTCGCCGCCAAGAACGGCTTCGCCGACCGGCCGCCGGTGCTGCCGCCGCTGGCGCTCGCCGACATGATCGCCGGGCTCTACGGCATGTCGGCGGTGCTGCTCGCGCTGCGGCACCGCGAGGTCGCGGGCGGCCAGGGGCAGGTGATCGATCTGCCGCTGCTCGATCCCATCTTCTCAATCTTGGGGCCGGACGCGGCCGAGTACCGCCTCACCGGCGCGGTCAAGCCGCGTACCGGCAGCCGCTCCGCCACCACCTCGCCGCGCAACGCCTTCCGCACCCGGGACGGGCGCTACATCGCGATCTCCGCCTCGATCCAGGCGATGGCCGAGCGGCTGTTCCGCGCCATCGGCCGCGCCGACATGATCGAGGATCCGCGCTTTCGCACCAATGCCGACCGGGTGAAGCACGCCGACGAGTGCGAGGCGTCGATCGCCGCCTTCATCGCCGCGCGCGACCTCGCCGACAACCTCGCCTTCTTCGAGCGCGCCGAGGTGACGGCGGCGCCGATCTACGACATCGACCAGTTCCTCGCCGATCCGCACGTCCAGGCGCGCGGCATCGTCGTCGATCTGCCGGACGAGGAGCTGGGCACGGTGCCGATGCATGCGGTGGTGCCGCGGCTCTCGGCCACGCCCGGCCATATCCGCACGCCGGCGCCGGCGCTGGGCGAGCACACGGCGACGCTGCTGCGCGAGCTCGGCGTCGGCGACGCCGAGCTCGAGACGCTGGCACGCGCCGGCACCATCCGTCTCGGCGGGCGCGGCGGCAAGGAGGCGAAGCGATGAGCGAGACTGCGACGCTGCCGGTGTGGCGGTCGATGCTGTTCGTGCCGGTGACCGTGCCGAAATTCGTCGCCGGCGCCGCCGAACGCGGCGCCGACGCGCTCATCCTCGATCTCGAGGACAGCGTGCCCGCCGCCGAGAAGGAACGCGGGCGCATGCTGTTGCAGGAGGCGGCGGCGACGGTCGCGCGCAACGGCGCCGACGTGGTGGTGCGCATCAACCGGCCGTGGCGGATGGCGCTCCGGGACGTCGAGGCGGCGGTCTCGCCGCGGGTCCAGGCGCTGATGCTGACCAAGGTCGAGAGCGCCGACCATGTGCGCATGGTCGCCGAGCTCGTCGACGAGCTCGAGGCCGAGCGCGGCATGGCGCGCGGCGCGACCCGGCTGGTGGCGCTGATCGAGACCGCGGGCGCCTTCTTCCGCATGGCGGAGATCGCGCGCGCCCATTCCCGGCTCGTCGGCCTCTCGCTCGGCGCCGAGGATTTCGCGCTGGCCGTCGGCATGCAGCCCGAAGCGGAAGGCCTGTTCTATCCGAAGCAGCAGCTGATCATCGCCGCTCGCGCCGCCGGCATCCTGCCGCTGGGCTTCATCGGCACCGTCGCCGATTTCCGCGACCTCGACGCGTTCCGCGCCACCATCCGCCGCTCGCGCCGCCTGGGCTTCGCCGGCGCCTCCTGCATCCACCCGGCCCAGGTGGCGATCCTCAACGAGGAGTACCGACCGTCGGCCGAAGAGGTGTCGCGGGCCGAGCGCGCCGTCGCCGCCTACGATGCGGCGACCGCAGCCGGCATCGGCGCCATAGAGCTCGACGGCAAGATGGTCGACGTGCCGGTGGTCGAGCGCGCCAAGCAGCTGCTGGCTCGCCATCGCGCGATCCTTGCCCGCGCGGCGCGGCGCGCTCCGCCGCCGCGCGGTCCGTCATGAAGGTGACGCGCATGGGTGTTAGGCACCAAGCGCAGGGGATAGGTCGTGGCGATGGCGCATAAATAAGCGATAAATGGATGAAAGCTGCGCCCCGGGCGTTCTCCGTAGGCGACCGAACGCGGCGGTCGAGCAAGACCCCGAAAAAGACACGACAAGCTCATATCATGAACGACGACCAACGGCCTTTGGTGAGGATCGCGGCCGACGAGGGCGGTGAATCCTCTAACTCCGTCTGCACGGTGACGGCCACGCCGACGCCGCCCTCGGGCACCGCGGCCGAGCGCGAGGCACGCGGCCCCTGGGCTTGGGCGATCTATGCGGCGATCCTCGGCGGGCTGATCCTGGTCTATTATTTCAACGTCCGCGGCATCGGCCGCCACGTGCTGGCGCTGCTCGGCGAGCACCGGTCGCTGGACTTCGCGATCTATCCGAGCGTGCTCTGGCTGCTGATGGGCCTGGTGCTGATCATTTTCCGCACCATCGTCTGGATGTTCTACCGCCCGTTCCCGTCGGCGACGGTCGCCGGCGCCCCGTCGCTCACCGTGGTCATCCCGGCCTACAACGAAGGCGCCATGGTGCTGACCGCCATCCGTTCGGTGGTCGAGGCCAACTATCCCCGCGACCGGCTCGAGATCCTGGTAATCGACGATGGCAGCCGCGACGATACCTGGAGCTACATCCTCCAGGCGGCGAGGCAATATCCGGGCCTGGTCACGCCCCTGCGCCATGAGCGCAACCAGGGCAAGCGCGCGGCGCTGGCGCTGGGGTTCGAGCGCGCGCGGGGCGAGGTCCTGGTGACGCTCGATTCCGACAGCGCGATCGAGCGGGACGCGCTGCTGGCGATCGCCGGGCCGTTCCGCGATCCCCGCATCGGCTCGGTCGCCGGCAAGGTGCTGGTCTTCAACCGGCGCGGCTTCATCCCGCGCATGCTGCATGTCCGTTTCGTCCTGTCCTTCGATCTGCTGCGCTCGGTCGAATCCGCCTACGGCAACGTCTATTGCTGTCCCGGCGCCTTGACGGCGCTGCGCGCCTCGGCCGTGCGCGGCGTGATCGAGGCCTGGAAGAAGCAGCGCTTTCT
>JASHTP010000107.1 GCA_030040495.1 Alphaproteobacteria bacterium | reverse complement strand
CCGGCCGACCGCGGCTGCCCTTACGCCGCGCGCTGCCCGCTGGCCGAGCCGCGCTGCCGCGAGGAGACGCCGGCGCTGCGCCTCGTCGGCGAACGCCACCGCGCCGCCTGCCACCTGTCGGAGAGCGTCATGGGCGAGAAGCCGGGGGTCTGCTAGGGTTTGCCCGCTCAGAGGTCTCCAGCGCAAAGGACGCCGAGGATGCGCGGAGGACGCGGAGGATGACCGAGAACGACATCGGCCATGCGGTCATTATTGCGGCGATGAAGGTGCATTCGACCCTCGGGCCGGGCCTTCTGGAAAGCGCTTATGAGCTGTGCCCCGCACACGAACTGGCCAAACAGGGGTTGACCGTCCGCAAGCAGCTGTCGATCCCGATCCGCTACGACGATCTGACCATCGACCACGGATACCGGATCGACCTGCTGGTGAATGACCGCGTGGTTGTCGAGCTCAAGGCGCTCGAGGCCGTTCTTCCGGTCCACCGCGGGCAGCTCCTGAGCTATCTTCGCCTCGGCGGCTTCAAGCTGGGTTTTCTCCTCAGTTTCAATGTTGCGCATATGCGGGACGGCATCACGAGGATGGTCAATGGGCTCTGATTCTCTGCGCCCTTTGCGCAACCTTTGCGCCCTCCGCGCTGGCTTCCTCGCGCGTTCCCAGTGCGGGCGCTGCGGATGCAGTGGCGAAAGGCATTTGGATGGCTAGGCTAGAGGTGATCGCGAGTTCTGTCTCGAGCCGCCTAGGGAGGACAACAATGTTGAAGACGCCAACCATCCTTGCCGCAGTGGCGCTCGCTCTGCTGCCGGCAGCGGCGCATGCGGCGAAGGATACGCTGGTCCTCGGCATGACGCTCGAGCCGCCCGGCCTCGATCCCACCACCGGCGCCGCCGCGGCGATCGGCGAGGTCGTGCACTACAACATCTTCGAAGGCCTGACCAAGATCGAAGAGAACGGCAAGGTGGTGCCGCTGCTGGCCGAGAGCTGGAAGGTGTCGCCGGACCAGAAGACCTACACCTTCAAGCTGCGTCCCGGCGTCAGCTTCCAGAACGGCGAGAAGCTCACGTCGGCCGACGTCAAATTCACCTTCGAGCGCGACGCCGCCGCCGACAGCACCAACAAGGAGAAGGCGGTCTTCGCCAACATCGCGAGCATCGACACGCCGGATCCGCTCACCGTGGTGCTGACGCTCAAGGAGCTCAACGCCAACCTGCTGTTCAATCTCGGCGAGAACACCGGCGTCATCCTCGAGCCGAAAAGCGCCGCCGGCGACGCGACCGAGCCGGTCGGCACCGGCCCCTTCAAGTTCGACAGCTGGGTCAAGGGCTCGAGCATCACGCTGGTCAAATGGCCGGGCTATCGCGACGCGCGCAAGGTGACGCTCGACAAGGTCACCTTCCGCATCATCAACGACCCGGCGGCGCAGGTGGCCGCCCTGCTCGCCGGCGACGTCGACGCCTTTCCGCGCTTCGGCGCGCTCGACAGCCTGAAGCAGCTGCAGAGCGATCCGCGCTTCACCGTCGCCATCGGCACGACCGAGGGCAAGACCATCGTCGCCATCAACAACAAGCGCAAGCCCTTCGACGATGTCCGCGTGCGCCGCGCGCTCGCCTACGCCATCGACCGCAAGGCGGTGATCGCCGGCGCCTCGAACGGGCTCGGCACGCCGATCGGCAGCCATTACACGCCGAACGATCCCGGCTATGTCGACCTCACCGGCATGTACCCCTACGACCCCGCCAAGGCGAAGGCGCTGCTCAAGGAGGCCGGAATCAAGACGCCACTCGAAGTGACGCTGAAGCTGCCGCCGCCGCCCTATGCGCGCCAGGGCGGGCAGATCGTCGCCGCCGAGCTCGCCGAGATCGGCATCAACGCCAAGATCGAGGACGTCGAATGGGCGCAATGGCTCGACGGCGTCTACAAGCACAAGAACTACGACCTCACCATGATCAGCCATGTCGAGCCGCGCGACCTCGCCATCTACGCCAACCCCGACTACTACTTCCAATATGATTCGCCGAAGTTCCGCGCCATCATGGAGAAGGTGAACACGACGCCAGACGGGCCGGCGCGGCTCAAGGCGATCGAGGCGGCGCAGCGCCGGCTCGCCGAGGACGCGGTCAACGTCTTCCTCTATGTGCTGCCGCAAGTGTCGGTGGCGAAGAAGGAGCTCACCGGCATCTGGCACAATTCGCCGATCTTCGCCAACGATCTCGCCGCGGTGCATTGGAAATAGCGGAGGCGACGAGGCGCATGCCGGAGAAGAGCCGGGGCCGCTATTGGTCGGGCGAGGTGACGCGAACCAGCGACGCGCTCAGCCTCGACCGCGGCGTCTTCACCTGGCGCGACCCCGAGCGGATCGCGCGCTCGCTGAAGCGCTCGGCCGAGCAGAGCCGGCGCCGCAAGGCCGGCCCGTTCCAGTCGGCGATGTCGATGCTCAATTTCTACATGAACCGCGCCGGCCGCAATCTTCCGGCGCGACAGAAGCGCGTGCTGGAACGCGCCAAGGAAGAGCTGCGGCGCCAGTTCGGGCGCGAGTGAGCGACGGATCGCAGTTTAGCCGATCCGGCTTGCCAAGCGCGCGCATCCCTGCATACGATCCTCGATGGCGCGAGTCCCGGGCGTTGCCACCACGCCTGCGCGCCCGCCGGTGGCGGACCAAGGGGGTCCTGTCATGAGTGACACAACGATGACGGCGGCGCCGTCGGGCTTCCGCGTGGGCACGGTGTTCGGCCGCGCCTTCGAGCTGCTGTTCCGCGACTTCGCCAAGTTCTTCGGGCTCTCCGCCATCGCCCGGGCGCCCTACCTGCTGCTCACGATCCTCGGCGTCCTGCCGACGGTCGGCTTCTCCGACGCCTGGCGGGCCGGTCCCGGCCCGGGCATCGCCGTATTGGCCGGGACCATGCTGTCGTCGGTCTTGTCCATCATCTGCCAGGCCATCATCCTCTATGGCGCCTTCCAGGTCATGCGCGGCCAGAGCTTCGCCGTCGGCGAGTCGCTGCAACGCGGGCTGGCGCGCTTCTTTCCCATCATCGGCATGCTGTTCTTCCTGGGACTCGGCATCGGCCTTGCCTCGCTGCTGTTCCTCGTTCCCGGCATCATCCTCTATGTCACGTGGTCGGTCGCCCTGCCGGTCTGCGTCGTCGAGCGGCAAGGCCCGCTCGCAAGCCTTGGCCGCAGCCGCGCGCTGACCAAGGGACACCGCTGGAAGATCTTCGGCATTCTCCTCCTGATCGGCGTCGTCAGCTCGCTGGTGCAGGTGGTGATAGCGTTCGCCCTGAACGCGCTCGCCGGCCCGACGGTGATGATGCTCGGCCTCTTCCTATGGATCGCGGCGGCGGTCGCCTTCTCCTCGATCACCGTCGCCGTCATCTATCACGATCTGCGCGTCGCCAAGGAAGGCGTCGACGTCGAGCGCATCGTCGCGGTCTTCGACTGAGCCGGGCGGCGGCGCCTCAGCGCGGCGGCGGCTCCGCGTCCGACCCGCTCTTGTCGGCGTGGAGGCGGCCGAACAGCTGCTCGCGCTCGAGCCAAGCGCGCTCGGCGGCGTAGAAGTCGCGCAGGAAGCGCTCGACCTCGGCATCCGGCACCGGCGCCGGCCAGCCGATGCGGCGGCAGATGCGGTCGCACACCTCGCGCCGCGCCCGGCCGGTCTCGAGCCCCTCGGGACGGCGCAGCAGCTCCTCCAGGATCTGCAGCTCGAAGGCGCCGTAGGCGGCGAGCTGCCGCTCGGTGAAGCGATGGTCGAGCGCCTTGTCGACGAGGTCGGCGAGCAGCACGCGGCGCGGCAGCGCGACGACGAGGGTCCCGCCGATGAGATCGCCAGCGCGCAGCCGCTCGCGGTTGAAGAGGGGCAGCAGCGCGAAGAGCAGCAGCCAGGCCAGCAGCGACAGTCGGCCCCACGGCCCCGCGCCGCCGGCGCCGCCCAGCGTCAGCAGCAGGCTCAGCGGCAGGAAGGCCTCGATCTCGCGGGTGAGGTTGCGGGCGACGATGGCGGCGGGCCGCAGGGGGCCGCCGCCGCGGTCGATGACGCGCAATCCGACGGCGCGCTTGCCCGGCGTCGCGCCGCGCCAGGCGAGCTCGAAATGGATGAAGTAGAAATTGCGGATGATGAACGTGGCAAGCAGCAGCGCGCCGGCGAGGATGGCGAGCGCGCCTTTCAGGCGGAGGAGCGGGCCGGCGACCAGCAGGAGCAGCAGCACCAGCACGATGCTCGCGCCGAGCCAGAGGGCGACGTCGAGGACGAAGGCGGTGGCGCGCTCGCCGAAGGTGGCGATCTCCACCGGCAAGGTCACGCCCTCGGGGGTGACGATGTCGCGCCGCCGCCGGCGGGTTCCCTCGAGGAACAGCGAGACGCGCTCCTGCACCGACATCATCGCCGCTTCCGCCCGGCAAAGAGGAAATAGGCGAGCCAGAGCGCGGCGGTGACGCCGGCGACGGCGAAGCGCAGCTCGGTGCTGGCGACGAGCTGGCGGAAGCCGCCTTCGAGGATGGCGGCGACGAAGAACAGCAGCACCGCGCCGATGGCGATCTGCGCCGCGCCGCGGCCCCGGAGCGCGAGGCTGTCGAGCCGGCCGTAGCGGCCGGGGAACAGCACCGTCTCGGCCAGCACCAGCCCGGCCGCGCCGCAGAGCAAAACGGCGGTGAGCTCGGTCACGCCGTGGATCGCGACCCAGCCGAGAAAATCGACGGCGAGGCCGCGATCGGCGTGGAGCGCGATGAAGGCGCCCAGGATCAGCCCCTGATAGGCCAAGAGCAGCACCGTCGGAACCCCGCCGGCGAGGCCCAGCGCGAAGGTGGTGATGCCGACCAGCGTGTTGTGGCTCAGCAGGAAATTGGCGGCGAGCGCGAAGGAGCGGAGCGGCCCGGGCCAGGGCGCGAAGATCTCGCCGTCGAGCAGCTGCTGGCGGGTGCTGGCGGCGCCGCGGCCGCCGGCGACGCCGGCGGGAACGAGCGCCGAGAACCAGGCCTCGTCGAGCGACACCAGCATGAAGCCGGCGACGCCGCCGGCCAGCGCCGCCAGCACCGCGACGAGCAGGTGCCAGCGCGCGGCGCGGACGGCGGCGGGGAAGTCGCGCCGGAGGAACGACGCCGCGCTCGCCAGCACGCCGGCGCGCGGGCCGTAGACCGCGAGGAAGGCGCGGAAGGCGAGGCTTTCGAGATAGAGCAGCAGATTGCGGTCGAGGGCGATGCTGCGCGCCACCGAAAGCGAGGACAAGGCGGCGCGGTAGAGCAGCGGCAACCGCTCGAGCTCGTCGGCCGAAAGCGCGGGGACGCCGCGCTTCTCGACGCGATCCACCAGCCGCTCGAGCTCGCGCCAGCCTGCCTCGCGCGTCTTGCGGAACTCGCGGCTCTTGAGCTGGAGCGCGCTCACAGCAGCCCGCGCTCCTTGACCATCAGATAGCGGTTGACGAGCGCCACCGAGAGCCCGCGACTCGGCACGTCGAAACAATGGACGCCGAGCCGCTCGAGCCGCTCGAAGACGATGCTGCGCTCGCGCAGCAGATCGTGGGCGATGACCGCCTCGGCCACGTCGGCGAAGCGCTCGGGCGCGCGGTCGGCGGTCCGCTGCAGCAGCGGGTCGCGCAAGGTGATGAAGAGCACGAGGTGGCGCCGCGCCACCCGGCCGATGCTCTCGATCAGCAGCTCCGCCGTCACCGTGTCGACGAACTCGGTGAAGAGGACGACCAGCGCCCGGCGCTTCAGCCGCGCGTCGAGCTCGGCGAGGCCGAGGGTGAAGTTGGTCTCCTCGCTGCGGTAGTCGAGCTCGGCCGCGGCCTGGCGCAGGCGCGCGAAGCCGGCGGTGCCGCGCTGCGGCGCCAGGTACTGGCGCACCGCGGCGTCGAAGCCGAAGGCGCCGACGAGGTCGCCGCCCTTGAGCGAGATCCAGGCGAGCAGCAGCCCGGCATTGATGGCGTGGTCGAGCCGCGGCATGCCGGCGATCGGCTCGCGCATGAGGTAGCCGGTGTCGAAGGCCAGCACCAGCTGATGGTTGCGCTCGATCCGGAACTCCTTGCACAGCAGCCGGCGGTGGCGCGCCGAATGCTTCCAGTCGATGAAGCGCGTGTCGAAGCCCGGCGCATAGTCGCGCAGCGCCTCGAACTCGGCGCCTTCGCCGCGCTGCAGCTGCGGCTTGACGCCGAAGACCGCCTCCTGCGACAGGAAGCGCAGCGCCGCGCCCTCGACGCCGCGGACGTTGGGAAGCACGTCGATGGCGCGATCGACGGCGACGACGCGCATGAGCTCGACGAGGCCGAGCGGCCCGCGCCAGCGCAGCCAGAGTCGGTCGAGATGGACGCGCCCGCGGCGGCGCGGCAGCAGGCGCAGCAGCGCCGGCGCCTCGCCGCCCGGCGGCGAAGGACGCGTCGCCTTGCCGGTGATTCCGCGGCGCCGCGGCCGCGTCAGGGTGGCGCAGATCTGGCTGCGCTGGCGCGGTCCCCTGGCGCTGGTCGAGTTCATTCGCCGCATCCCGGTGGATCACACCATCGAAGTCGTGCCTAATGTGCGCGGCGTCCACGGCACGGCGCTGCAATTTTTCGTTCAGGAGGCGATCTACGGCATCAAGGCCCAGGTGCAGAAGGGCGAAGGCGCCGAGTTCGAGGCGCTGCGCGAATATTCGCCCGGCCAGGACAGCCGCTTCATCGACTGGAAGCATTCGGCGCGCCATCGCAAGCTCGTCTGCAAGGAATTTCGCACCGAGCGCAATCATCAGGTGATCATGGCGTTCGATACCGGCTATCTGATGCTTGAGCCGGTGGACGGCATCGCCCGCCTCGACCATGCGATCAACGCCGGACTGGTGCTGGCCTGGGTGTCGCTGCAGGGCGGCGATCTCGTCGGCACCTACGGCTTCGATGCCCGCGTCCGGCACTTCATGGGACCGCTGCGCGGCGTATCGAGCTTCGCGCGGCTGCAACGCGCCACCGCCGAGCTTGACTACCATCATCAGGAGACCAATTTCACGCTCGGCCTCGCCGAACTCAATGCGCGGCTCAAGCGGCGCGCGCTGGTGATCCTGTTCACCGATTTCGTCGACACCATCACCGCCGAGCTGCTGATCGAAAGCATGCAGCGCGTCGCCAATCGGCATCTCGTGGTGTTCGTCACGCAGCGCGGTTCGGCGCTGCAGCGTGCCGTAGACGCCGCGCCGGCCCGCTTCGCCGACGTGGCGCAGGCGGTGATCGCCCACGACTTTCTGCGCGAGCGCAGCATCGTATTCGAGCGGCTGGAGCGGCTCGGCATCCATTGTCTCGATGTGCCGAGCCGCGGTCTGCCGGTCGCGCTCATCAACCGCTACCTGCTGATCAAGCAACGCGGGCTGATATGACGGACGCCGCTGAATTGATCACGGAAGCGAGGATCGTTGGCCGGGATTTTCCACCGGACCGCGGCAAGGCAGAGCTTGTTCTCAAGAGCAGCGAATTCCGCAAAGGG
>JASHTP010000106.1 GCA_030040495.1 Alphaproteobacteria bacterium | reverse complement strand
GCCGGCGCCGCGCGCCGCGCCGGCGCCGCTCGAGCCGGTCGTCGCCCGAGCCGGCAGGGCGGTTTCGCCGCCGCTCTGGCGCCGGCTGCTGCGGTCCCTGGGGCTCGGGCGATGAAGCCTGCCGCGTTCGATTATCTCCGGCCGGAGACGACGGCAGAGGCGCTGGCGGCGCTCGCCGAAGCGGGCGAGGAGGCGCGGCTGCTCGCCGGCGGCCAGTCGCTGATGGCGATGCTCAATTTGCGTCTGGTGCAGCCGGCGCTGCTTATCGACATCGGCGGCCTTGCCGCGCTCGGCGATCTCCGCCGCGACGGCGACGCGCTCCTCGTCGGCGCGTCGGTGACGCAGGCCGCGCTCGAGCAACGCGCGGGCCTCGCCGACGAGGTGCCGCTGCTGGCCCTGGCGCTGCCCTGGATCGGCCATTACCAGACGCGCAACCGCGGCACGGTCTGCGGCTCGATCGCCCATGCCGATCCCAGCGCCGAGCTGCCGCTGGCGCTGGCGGCGCTCGGCGGCGAGGTGATGCTGCGCTCGGCGCGCGGCCGCCGCAGGCTCGCCGCCGCCGACTTCTTCGCCGGCATCCTGACCACGGCGCGGCGGCCCGACGAGATGATCGAGGCGGTGCGCTTTCCCTGCCGCCGCCCCGGCGAAGGCTACGCTTTCCGCGAAATGGCGCGGCGCCACGGCGATTTCGCCCTCTGCGCGGTGGCGGCGGTGGCGAGCGGGCGCGGCTTGCGCCTCGCCGTGGGCGGGGTCGCCGACCGGCCGGTGGCGCGCGACTGGCCGTTGCTCGAGGGCGGCGCGCTCGCGGACGCGCTCAACGATTTCGCCTGGGCGCTCGGCGGCGGCGACGACGCCCATGCCAGCGCCCGCTACCGCCGGTCGCTGGTGCGGAAGCTCGGCCATGCCGCGCTGGAGGAGGCTCGACGCCGATGCGGCTGAAGGCCGGCGCGCGCCATCCCGTGCGCTTCACCCTCAACGGACGCGAGGTCGCGGGCGAAGCGGAGCCGCGGCTGCTGCTCAGCGACTTCCTGCGGCACGCGCTGGGCGCCACCGGCACCCATGTCGGCTGCGAGCACGGCGTCTGCGGCGCCTGCACGGTGCGCGTCGACGGGCGCGCCGTGCGCTCCTGCCTGATGCTCGCGGTCCAGGCGCAAGGCCGCCGCATCGACACGGTCGAGGGACTCGCCGGCGCGGACGGCGCGCTCGGTGCGTTGCAGCGCGCCTTCCGCCGCCATCACGCGCTGCAATGCGGCTTCTGCACGCCCGGCATCCTGATGTCGCTCGCCGACTGGCTGGCGCGGACGCCCGACCCCGACGAGCGGGCCGTGCGCGAGATGCTGAGCGGCCATCTCTGCCGCTGCACCGGCTATGGCGGCATCGTCCGCGCCGCGCTCGAAGCGGCGGCGGAGCTGCGCCGGGAAGGAGCCCACGGAGCGCCCGGTGTTTGACCTCGGCCGCAGCTTCCTCGCGAGCGTCGAGCGCAGCCCCGACGCCACCGCCATCGTCGACGGCGAGACGCGGCTCGGCTACGCCGCCTGGCACCGCGAGATCCGCCGCGTCCTGGCCGGGCTCAAGGCGCTCGGGCTCCGGCGCGGCGACCGTCTGCTCGCTTCCTTGCAGAACCGCGTCGAGATGGCGAGCCTGCACTGGGCCTGCCAGTTCGCCGGCATCGTCATGACGCCGCTCAACTGGCGGGCGAAGGCGGACGAGCTCGATTACTGCCTCCTCGACGCCGAGGCGCGCGCCGTGGCCTTCCAGGACGTGACCGCGGCTGCGGTGGCGGGGGCGCCTGCGGCGCAGCGCGTGCCGCGCATCTCCGTCGGCGGCGCGTCCGGCGGCACCGTCGCCTTCGAGGAGCTGGGCGGCGGCCTCGCGGCGGGCGAGCCCGAGGCGGACGCCGAGGATCTCTCGCTCGTGCTCTATACCTCCGGCACCACCGGCCGGCCCAAGGGCGTGCCGCGCCGCCACCGCCAGGAGCGCGCCGCGGCGGCGGCGCATGTGGCGCAGAATCTCTATGGCCGCGGCGAGCGCACGCTCGGCGTCATGCCGCTCTATCACACCATGGGCGTGCGCTCGCTGCTCGCCATGGCGCTGGTCGATGGCTGCTTCGTCTGCCTGCCGCGCTTCGACGTGCCGGCCGCGCTGGCGCTCATCGAGCGCGAGCGCATCAGCAACCTCTACCTCGTGCCGACGCTCTATCACGATCTCGTCAGCCACGAGCGCTTCGCTCGGACCGACATTTCCTCGGTGAGGAAGCTCGGCTTCGCCGGCGCCGCCATGCCCGACGGCGTGCTGAAGCGCGTCGCCGGGGCGTTCAAGCCGGAGCTCTTCGTCAATCATTACGGCTCCTCCGAGATCTACACCTTCACCATCGAGCCCGAAGCGGCGCAGAAGCCCGGCTCCGCCGGCAAGGCCGGGCTTAACCAGCGCATCCGGATCGTGCGGCTCGGCAGCGACGATCCCGACGCCGTCGCGGCTGCCGGCGAAGAGGGCGAGATCATCGCCGACGGCGCCAGCGACGAGGCCTTCGAGGGCTATTGGCGCCGGCCCGACGCCGACGCCAAGGCGCTGAAGCGCGGCTGGTACTTCACCGGCGATACCGGCTATCGCGACGGCGCGGGCGATCTCTTCGTCACCGGCCGGGTCGACGATCTCATCATCACCGGCGGCGAGAACGTCTCGCCCGGCGAGATCGAGAGCGTGCTCTCGCTCCACCCCGCCGTCGCCGAGGTGGCGGTGGCGGGGCTCGCCGACGAGCGCTGGGGCCGGCGCATCACCGCCTTCGTGCGCCGCGCCGCGCCGGTCGAGGCGAAGGATCTCGACCAATGGTGCCGCCGCTCGAACCTCGCCAATTTCAAACGCCCGCGCGATTATGTCTTCGTCCGCGAGGTGCCGAAATCGCCGGTGGGCAAGATCCTGCGCCGGAAGCTGGTGGCCGGCGAGTACGAGACCGAATGATCCGGGAAAGGAATTGTCGCATGACCGAGAGCTCGGGCATCGCCCCTGCGCTTCCGCAGAACCCCGACGGCTTCCGCGTCGAGATCGACGCCGGGCGCGAACGCGCCGACATCGTCCTCGACCGGCCGCCGCTCAACATCATCGTCATGCCCGAGCGCGACCAGCTGCGCGCCGCCTTCGAGGCGCTCGACGCCGATCCCAGCGTGCGTGTCGTCGTGCTGCGCGCGGTGGGCGAGCATTTCTCCAGCGGCGGCGACATCAAGGGCTTCCTCGAGGCCTCGCCCGAGCATGTCGCGAAGCTTGCCTGGAACATCGCCGCGCCGGCGCGCTGCTCGAAGCCGGTGATCGCCGCCAACCGCGGCTACTGCTTCGGCGTGGGATTCGAGCTGTCGCTCGCCTGCGACTTCCGCCTGGCCTCGGAGAGCTGCCTCTACGCGCTGCCGGAGCAGCGGCTCGGCCAGATCCCGGGCTCGGGCGGCTCGGCGCGGCTGCAGAAGATGATCGGCATCACCCGCACCAAGGATGTGGTCATGCGCTCGCGCCGCATCACCGGGCGAGAGGCCCAGCAATGGGGCATCGCCACCGACTGCGTCGCCGACGACAAGCTCGAAGCCGCGACCGACGCGCTCGTCGAGGAGCTGCGCGGCTTCGCGCCGCTGGCGCAGCGTACGGCGAAGAAGCTCCTCAACGACACCGAGGACGCGATGCTCACCACCGCCATCGAGCTCGAGGGCCATTGCTACAGCCGGCTGCGCACCTCGGAGGATTTCAGCGAAGGCGTCGAAGCCTTCCACGCCAAGCGCAAGCCGGCGTTCAAGGGACGCTAGGGGCAGGCGCCGCACGGTCGGCTTGCGTCCTTCGACAAGCTCGGGACGAGGACCTATCTTCGGGGCGCCTGACCGATGCCGTCTTCCTCCCTTCCTCAACCCGAGCCCGCCGAAGGACGCGTCACGGATTTGCAGCGAGAATGCCAAGCCCCGCGCGCGATAGCTTGATCGCCGGAGCTCTGCTGTCGGCGGAGCAGATCCGCCAGGCGACGCACGAGGCGATCGGCCGGCTCGACCTGCAGCTCGAGCTGCCGCGCGCGCCCGAGCCCTGGTTCTGGAGCTGGCAGGGTCCGCTGCCGGCGCCGCTGCTCTGGGTCGCCGTCGGTCTGGCGGCGGCGGCGCTGCTCTATTTCTTCGTCAGGGAGGTGCTTCCCGGCCTGCTGCCGGCGCGCCGCGCCGGCTGGGAGGAGGCGGGCGCCGCCGGCGGCGGCGGCGACGCGCAACAGGCGCAAGAGGCGGCGGCGAGCGCCGACGCGCTGGCGCAGGAAGGCCGCTTCACCGAGGCCATGCATGTGTTGCTGCTGCAAAGCCTCGCGGAGATCAGGCGGCGGCTCGGCGAGCATTTCGCGGATTCGCTGACCAGCCGCGAGATCCTGCATCGCGCGCGGATCTCCGATTCCGGGCGGGCGTCGCTCGGCGACATCGTCGCCCGCGTCGAGCGCAGCCATTTCGGCGAGCAGGAGGCGGGAGCGGCGGATTACCGCCTCTGCCGCGACAGCTTCGACCGGCTTGCCGCCTCGCTCGCCGGCGAGGCCGCCCCGTGAGCGCGTCTTCCGTCTTCTCGCCGCGACTGCTTGCCGCCTGGATCGGCGCCGCCATCCTGACCTTCGCGGCGTCGCTCTACTTCGGCGGCGGCGGCGGCGGCGAGGGCAGGCCCGACACCATCGGCCCCAGCGCCTTTTCGCGCTCGGCGATCGGCTATGCCGGGATCGCCGAGATCCTGCGCCGCCTCGACATTCCCGTGACGAAGAGCCGCTACGCCTCGCCGGCGAAGCTCGGCGCGGGCGGCGTCCTCGTCGTGGCCGAGCCGCCGTTGCGGTCGGCGGCGGCGGTGGAGACGCTGCTCAAGGCGCCGAACGTGCTGCTGATCCTGCCGAAATGGCACGGCCAGGCGAGCGGGCGGCACAAGGGCTGGCTCGCCGATGCCGAGCTCGCATCGCCGGCCGAAGCGGCGCTGGTGCTCGGCCTCGCGGTGCCGGAAAGCCGGGTGACGCGCGTCGCGGCGGCGCCCGGCTGGAGCGTCGACGCGCTGCGGCAGACGCCCAGCCTCGACGCGCCGGTGCAGCTCGTCGTCTCGGACCGGCTCAGGCCGATCGTCGGCGGTGCCGACGGCATGCTCCTGGGCGAGCTCCTCGACAAGCAGCGGCGGCTCTGGGTGCTGGCCGATCCCGACGTCATGGAAAATCACGGGCTGGGGCGGGATGGCAATGCCGCCTTCTCGGTGGCGCTGTTCGAAGCGCTGCTCGGCGGCCGGTCGGCCGGCAGCGGCGTCGTCTTCGACGAGACCGTGCACGGCTTCGTCACCGCGCCCGCGAGCCCGCTCAGGCTGCTGTTCAAGTTTCCCTTCGTCATCGCCACCGCTTTGGGCGCGCTCGCCGTGCTGCTGCTGCTCTGGGCGACGCTCAGACGCTTCGGCGCGCCGGAGACGCCGCCGCCGCCGCTCGACGCCGGCAAGCGCGGCCTGATCGAGAACGCCGCCTCGCTCTTGGATTTCGCCGGCCACCGGCAGGTGGTGGTGCGGCGCTACGTGCAGGCGACCCTGCGCGAGGCGGCGCAGCGGCTGCACGCGCCGCGCGGCCTCGCCGACGCGGCGCTGCTCGACTGGCTCGCCCGCGTCGGCGAGGCGCGCGGCGTCGG
>JASHTP010000105.1 GCA_030040495.1 Alphaproteobacteria bacterium | reverse complement strand
TTCGATCGCGGCGCCTATTTGTATCACGGCCGCGTCAAGGCGCTGGCCGATGCCGCCCGCGAAGGCGGGCTGGCGTTCTAGGGAGACAGCAGAGTGGCACGCGAAGCACGCGAAGGCCGGAGCCGCGAACGGGAACGCGACCGCCATGGCGAAGGTGGCGACGACATCATTGACAAACTGGTCACCATCAACCGGGTGGCCAAGGTGGTGAAGGGCGGGCGCCGCTTCGCCTTCGCCGCGCTCGTGGTAGTCGGCGATCAGAAGGGCCGCGTCGGCTACGGCGCCGGCAAGGCGCGCGAGGTGCCGGAGGCGATCCGCAAGGCGACCGAGCAGGCGCGCCGCGCCATGGTGCGCATCCCGCTGCGCGAAGGCCGCACGCTCCATCACGACATCATCGGCCGCTACGGCGCCGGCGAGGTCATCGTGCGCGCCGCCAAGCCCGGCACCGGCATCATCGCCGGCGGCCCGATGCGCGCCATCTTCGAGGCGCTGGGCGTGCAGGACGTGGTGGCGAAGTCGGTCGGCACCTCCAACCCGCACAACATGATCAAGGCCACCTTCCAGGCGCTCAACCGCTCGGTGAGCCCGCGGTCAGTGGCGGCGCGGCGCGGCCGCAAGGTGAGCGAGATCCTCGGCCGCCGCGACGCCGGGGCGGAAGCGCGGGAGTAGGCTATGGCGGAAGCGAAAGACGAGAAGAAGCCGGCGAAGAAGCCGGCGAAGCCGGGCGCCGAGGCGGCGGAGAAGCCGAAGCGGGCGAAGCCGGCGGAGCCCGCGCCCGCGGCGGCGGCGAAGCCGAAGCCGAAACCGGCGCCGGCCAAGGAGGCCGATGCCGCCGCCGAAGCCGAGGCGAAGGCGGCGAAGAAGGCGGCCAAGAAGGCGGTGAAGAAGGCCAAGGCCGCGGCGAAGCCGAAGCCGGCGAAGCCGGCCCCCGTCGCGAAGGCGGCGCCGCTGCCCAAGGCGAAGGCGGAGCCCAAGCCGAAGCGGGTACCGGAGAAGGTGCTCAAGGTGACGCAGGTGGGCAGCCCGATCGGCCGCGAGGCTTATCAGCGCGCGACGCTGAAAGGGCTCGGCCTCAACAAGCTGCGCCGCTCGCGCATCCTCGAGGATACGCCGTCGGTGCGCGGCATGATCGAACGGGTGAAGCATCTGGTGCGGGTCGAGGCCGCCTGACGGCGGCCGGCCTCTCCGGCGAAGGTGGTGGACGATGAAGCTCAACGAGATCCGGGACAACAAGGGCGCGCATTACCGCGCCAAGCGCGTCGGCCGCGGCATCGGCTCGGGCAAGGGCAAGACCAGCGCGCGCGGCGGCAAGGGCCAGACCGCGCGCACCGGCGTCGCGCTCAACGGCTTCGAGGGCGGCCAGACGCCGCTGCACCGCAGGCTGCCGAAGCGCGGCTTCAATCACAAGGATTTCCGGCCCAAATTCCACGTCGTCAATCTCGGGCGGCTGCAGCTGGCCCTTGAAGCCGGCCGGCTCAAATCCGATGTGACGGTGGACGGCGCCGCGCTGGTCGCGGCCGGCCTGCTGCGCCGGGTCGGCGATGGCGTGCGACTCCTGGCCAAGGGCGAGCTCAAGACGCCGCTCACCATCGAGGTGGTGGGCGCGTCGAAGGCCGCGGTGGCCGCGGTGGAGAAGCTCGGCGGCAAGGTGGTGCTCACCGGCGCCCGGCCGGCCGAGGGGTAAACGTAGCGGGCCCCGAGGCGGGCCCCAGGGATGGCAGCGATGGCGTCAGCCGCCGAACAGCTTGCGGCAAGCATCAATTTCTCGGCTTTCGCCAAGGCGACCGAGCTCAAGAACCGCCTCTGGTTCACGCTCGGCGCGTTGGTGATCTACCGGCTCGGCACCTACATCCCGCTGCCGGGCATCGACCCGCAGATCCTGCAGGAGATCTTCAGCCGCAACGCCGGCGGCATCCTCGGCATGGTCGACATGTTCTCGGGCGGCGCGCTCGGGCGCATGACCATCTTCGCGCTCGCCATCATGCCGTACATCTCGGCCTCGATCATCGTCCAGCTCCTCACCGCCGTCTCGCCGCAGCTCGAGGCGCTCAAGAAGGAGGGCGAGGTCGGCCGCAAGAAGCTCAACCAGTACACCCGCTACGGCACCGTGCTTCTCGCCGCCGTCCAGGCCTACGGCATCGCCGTCGGCCTCGAGGGGGCGGGCGGCGGGCGCTCGCCGGTGATCGATCCCGGCCTGTTCTTCCGCTTCACCACCATGGTCACGCTGACCGGCGGCACCGTCTTCCTGATGTGGCTCGGCGAGCAGATCACCGCGCGCGGCGTCGGCAACGGCATCTCGCTGATCATCTTCTCCGGCATCGTCGCGCGCATGCCGGCGGCGCTGGGCTCGCTGCTCGAGCTCGGCCGCACCGGCGCGGTCTCGACCGTGTTCATCATCCTCTTCCTGGTGCTCGCCGTCGCCGTCGTCGCCTTCATCGTCTTCATGGAGCGGGCGCAGCGGCGCATCCTGGTGCAGTACCCCAAGCGCCAGGTCGGCAACAAGATGTTCGGCGGCGAGGCCTCGCACCTGCCGTTGAAGCTCAACACCTCGGGCGTCATCCCGCCGATCTTCGCCTCCTCGCTGCTGCTGCTGCCGGCGACCTTCGCCAGCTTCAACCCCGGCGACCAGACCGGCATCCTCGGCTGGTTCAGCATCTATCTCCGCCACGGCAGCTGGGTCTACATCCTGCTCTACGTGGTGCTCATCGTCTTCTTCTGCTTCTTCTACACTGCGATCGTCTTCAACCCGACGGAGACCGCCGACAATCTGCGCAAATACGGCGGCTTCATCCCGGGCTACCGGCCGGGCAAGACCACGGCCGACTATCTCGACTACGTGCTCACCCGGCTGACGCTGGTGGGCTCGCTCTATCTCGCCGCGGTCTGCGTGCTGCCGGAGATCCTGGTGTCGCAATACAGCGTGCCGTTCTACTTCGGCGGCACCAGCCTGCTGATCGTGGTCAGCGTCACCATGGACACGGTGGCGCAGATCCACTCGCACCTGCTGGCGCACCAGTATGAGGGGCTGATCAAGAAGGCGAAGCTGCGCGGGAGACGCGGGTGAACGTCATCCTGCTCGGGCCGCCGGGCGCCGGCAAGGGCACCCAGGCCAAACGCCTCGAGGAGAAATACGGGCTGACGCAGCTCTCGACCGGCGACATGCTGCGCGCCGAGCGCAAGTCCGGCAGCGAGCTCGGGCGCAAGGTGCAGGCGATCATGGACGCCGGCAAGCTCGTCTCCGACGACCTCATCATCGAACTGATCGCCCGGCGCATCGACCAGCTCAAGGGCGGCAAGGGCTTCATCCTCGACGGCTTCCCCCGCACCGTGCCCCAGGCCGAGGCGCTCGACCGCATGCTGGCGGAGAAGGGGCTGAGGCTCGACGCCGTCATCGAGATGACGGTGGACGAGGCGGCGCTGATCGACCGCATCGCCGGCCGCTTCACCTGCGCCAAGTGCGGCGCCAGCTACCATGACCGCTTCAACCGCCCCAAGGCCGAGGGGGTGTGCGACGCCTGCGGTTCGCGCGAGTTCGTCCGCCGGGCCGACGACCGGCCCGAGGCGGTCAAGACCCGGCTCGAGGCCTACCGCCGGCAGACCGCCCCGATCCTGCCCTATTACCGCGGCAAGGGGGTGCTCCGCACGGTCGACGGCATGGCCGAGATCGACGAGGTCGGCCGCCAGATTGAAACCATTCTCGGAGACCCCATATAGCCCCCAACCCCGCGGGACCGTTGACTTTAGGCGCCGGATTCCTATAATGCGCGCCCTCGGCCTTTCCGCGACTTCGGCCCTTGCCGGACATCACACCTAAGGAGAAGCGCAGGTGGCGCGTATAGCTGGCGTCAACATTCCGAGCCAGAAGCGGGTCCCGATCGGGCTCACCTATATCCACGGCATCGGTCGGACCACGGCGGAGAAGATCTGCACCCAGCTCGGCATCCCGGAGCAGCGCCGGGTGCATGAGCTCACCGACGACGAGGTGCTGCGCATCCGCGAGTTGATCGACCGCGACTTCACGGTCGAGGGCGATCTCCGGCGCCAAGTGGCGATGAACATCAAGCGGCTGATGGACCTCGGCTGCTATCGCGGCCTGCGCCACCGCAAGGGCCTGCCGGTGCGCGGCCAGCGCACGCATACCAATGCGCGCACCCGCAAGGGGCCGGCGCGGCCGATCGCCGGCAAGAAGACGGTGACCAAGTAAGCCCGAGGAGACGAGAGGAATTATGGCGAAGCCTGCAGCAGCGCCGCGTCTGCGCCGTCGCGAACGCAAGAACATCACGTCGGGCGTTGCGCATGTCAATGCCACCTTCAACAACACCATGATCACCATCACCGACGCGCAGGGCAACACCATCGCCTGGTCGTCGTCCGGGACCATGGGCTTCAAGGGCTCGCGCAAATCGACCCCCTACGCCGCGCAGGTCGCCGCCGAGGATGCCGGCCGCAAGGCGATGGAGCACGGCATGCGCACGCTCGAGATCGAGGTCAAGGGACCCGGCTCGGGCCGCGAATCGGCGTTGCGCGCGCTCCAGGCGGTGGGCTTCTCGGTGACCTCGATCCGCGACGTCACCGCGATCCTGCACAATGGCTGCCGGCCGCCCAAGCGGCGCCGGG
>JASHTP010000104.1 GCA_030040495.1 Alphaproteobacteria bacterium | reverse complement strand
CGGCAGCGCGGCGCGCTCGGCCGCGCTCAGCCGCGGATGGCGGCGCGGATCGTCGCGGAAGAACCACACCCAGAGCGCCACCCAGGCGAAGCTGGCGAGGCCGACGATGACGAAGGAGCCGCGCCACGAGACGAGCGCGATGAGCCCGACGACGATCGTCGGCGTCAGCGCGTTGCCGATGCGCGCGAAGCAATGGGTGATGCCCTGGGCGTAGCCCCAATCCTCTTCCGGCAGCCAGCTCGCGAGCGCGCGCGTCGCTGTCGGGAAGGCCGCGCCCTCGCCGATGCCGAGCAGCAGCCGCACCAGGCGCAGCGACAGGAAGCCGCTCACCGTGCCGGTGAGCACGGTGGCGACGCAGACGATGAGCCCGCCGACGCCGAGCGTGCGGCGCGCGCCGAAGCGGTCGCCGAGCCAGCCGCCGACGAGCTGGAACACGGTGTAGGGCAGCGCGAAGGCGCCGAAGGCGATGCCGAGCTGCGCGTGGCTGAGGCCGAGATCGCGCTGCACCAGCGGCGCCGCGGTGGAGACGTTGACGCGGTCGATATAGTAGATGAGATACATGAGGCAGAGCAGCCACAGCATCCGGTTGGTCACCGTCGGCCGCAGATAGCGCGTCCAGCCGGTCTTGCGGACCTCTGCCATCTTCTCCCTCCCTTTGTCCGAGCTCAGGCGGCGGGCCGCTCCGCGCCCTTGATCTGCGTGCGATGCATGATGCGGCGCGACGCGGGATCGAAGGGATCGCGCCGGTGCATGGTGCAGCGATTGTCCCACAGCACGAGGTCGCCGGGCCGCCAGGAATTGTACCAGGTGAACTCGTCGCGGGTGGCGCAGGACCAGAGCGCGTCGAGCAGCGCCTCCGATTCCGCGAGCTCGAGGCCGACGAGATAGGCATTGCGCCGTCGGCCGAGATAAAGGCAGCGGCGCCCGGACTCGGGATGGGTGCAGACCAGCGGATGGACGGCGCCGGGCGAGGTGCGGGGATCGTCGCTGGCGGCGACGCCGGCGCGCAGATAGCCGCCGCTGTTGTAAGTGCCGTCATGCTTGATGCGCAGCCCTTCGGCGCGGCGCTTGAGCTCCGCGGGCAGCGCCTCATAGGCGCTGTACATGTTGCAGAAACCGGTGTTGCCGCCCTTGGCGGGCACTTCGATGGCGTAGAGCATGCTCGCCATCGGCGGATCCTCGAGATAGGACATGTCGGTGTGCCACACCGCTTCGCCGGCGCCGAGGCTGCCGATGGCGACGCCGTTCTCGATCACGTTGGAGACGATGTAGATCTCGGGCTTGCCCTCGACGAAGCGCCGGCCGTTCTCCTGCACCGGCGCCCAGTCGAGCGGGCCGAAGCGGCGCGAGAAGGCGATGAGGTCGTCGTCGCCGAGGCGCTGGCCGCGGAACAGCAGCACCGACTGCGCGACGAAGGCGCGGCGGATGGCGGCGAAATCGCCCTCGTCGAGGGTGCGGAGATCGATGCCGGCGATCTCGGCGCCGATGCCGCCGCCGGTCGGCGTGACGCGGAGCCGCTCGCCGAGAGAGGGGGCGCTGACGGGCATGGCCATCCTTTCTGCCTCGAGGAAACTACGATAAAGGGAATCGGACGGGCGCCGCAAGATGATCCCGGCGCGGCTCAGCCCGGCGCCGCAAAGGGCAGCTCCTCGCGCGCCAGCTCTTCGATCTGCCGCGCGTCGCGCAGCAGCGCCGCCGGGCTGCGCGGCAGGCTTACCCGGGAGCCGAAAGCGTGCGCGCCCAGGATCTGCGTCGCCCCGGCATCGTCGCCGAGCGGCACGAAGAGCCGGCTCGTCGCCAGCGTGCGGGCGCCGTCCCAGCGGAAGAGGGAGTGAGAGTAGACCGGCGCGCGGCAGCGGCAGACATGGGTGACGAGCGAGGTGAGAAAAGCGAGATACTCGCCGCTCAGCACCTCGTCGCCGAAACGGCCGGTGGCGTCGCGGCCGAAGCGGTTGACCACCTCGGTGCCGATGAGCCGCCAGCGGAAGCGCGCGCCGCCGTCGAAGACGTCGAGCAGCATCAGGTAGGGCAGCGCGAAGCGCGGCAGCTCGACCGGGTCGATGTCGACACGTCTCGGCATGGCGCGCCCGCCGCACCGCGTCGCGCAGAACTCGTAGACGGCACTGAGCAGAGGCTCGCCTTGCAGAATACCCGGCATGGGTCCCCCGCGGCCGACGCCCCGACGCCGCCGCGCCGCTATGCTATCGATGCCCGCGCTTGTGTGCCATTGCGACCTATAATCGCCAAAGTAGCAACGCGCGCGGCGCGGGCGGCCGCCTTTCGCCTGTCCGGCCGCCGCCGCTCGCGATAGTCTCGCCTGAAGGCGCCCTCGGGAGGACAGCATGGCGGAAGCGCTGTGGGGGCTCGGCGCCGGCGCGCTCGCGCAACGCATCGCCGGCGGCGAGATTTCGGCAGGCGAGGCGGTCGAGGCGCACATCGCCCGCATCGCAGCGGTGAACCCCGCGCTCAACGCCGTCGTCGTCGAGCGCTACGCCGAAGCGCGCGCCGAGGCCGCGGCGGCCGATCGAAAGCGGGCGCGCGGCGAGACGCTGGGGCCGCTCCACGGCGTCCCGATCAGCATCAAGGAATGCATCGACCTCGCCGGCACGCCCTCGACCTTCGGCATCGCCGGGCGCGCCGCCAGCCGCGCCGAGAGCGACGACGTCCATGTCGCGCGGCTGCGGCGGGCCGGCGCCATCGTGCTCGCCAAGACCAACGTGGCGCAGCTGCTGCTCTACACCGAGAGCGACAACCCGCTTTACGGCCGCACCGCCAATCCCTGGGATCTCGCGCGCACGCCGGGCGGCAGCAGCGGCGGCGAGGCCGCGCTCCTCGCCGCCGGCGGCGCGGCGCTCGGCCTCGGCACCGATATCGGCGGCAGCATCCGCTGCCCCGCGAGCTTCTGCGGCATCGCCGGGCTGAAGCCGACGGAAGGCCGCTGCCCCGACCCGGGCCGCTTCAGCGTGCCGATCGGCGAGCGCGCCGTGACCAGCCAGATCGGCCCGTTGGCGCGCGACGTCGCCGACCTGGCGCTGGCGCTCGAGATCATCGACGGGGGCGCCGCCGGCGCGGGCGAGCCGAAGCCGCCGCTCGGCGACCACCGGCGCGTCGATCTCGCGCGGCTCAGCATCGCCTGCTTCGAGGATGACGGCGATTTCCCGCCCTCGCCCGCCCATGCCCGCGCGGTGCGCGAAGCGGCGGCGATGCTGCGCGACGCCGGCACCCGGATCGTGCCGTGGCGGCCGCCCGAGATCGCGCAGGCGATCGCGCTCTTCTACGGCATCCTGAGCGGCGACGGCGGCGACGGCGCCCGCGCGCTGCTGCGCGGCG
>JASHTP010000103.1 GCA_030040495.1 Alphaproteobacteria bacterium | reverse complement strand
GTGCAGGACCTCGTCGAAGGCGGCGCGCAGCAGCGCCGCGCTCTCGCCCAGCTGCGCCGCGCGCTCGCGCAATTCGGCGTCGCGCTCGAGCCAAGCGGCGATCGCGCCGCGCTCGCTCTCCGCGAGCTCGCCGTCGAGATAGGCGATCAGCCTTTCGTCACTCGGCCTCGGCATCCTGCGTACTCCTTCGAAGACCGCCACCGGCCTCGAGCCTGGCCTGGAGCGCCACTCTTGCGCGCGCCAGTCGGCTCATGATCGTCCCCACCGGCACGTCGGCGACCTCCGCCGCTTCCTTATAACTCAACCCGTCGACCGTCACGAGAAGCAGCGCCGCGCGTTGCTCCGGCGGCAATTGCTTCAGCGCGGTGCGCACCTCCTGCAGCGCGAGCCGCGCCTCGGCGCGGCGTCCCGGCTCATCGGTGCCGACATGCGCGCCTTCCTCCTCGGCCTCTTCCCGCCTGATGTCCCGCGCGCGCAGCTGATCGATCCAGATCGTCTGCAGGATGCGGAACATCCAGCTGTCGAAGCGGGTCCCCTCCTGGAACTGGTGCGCGCGGGTGAGCGCCCGTTCGCACGCCGCCTGGACGAGATCGTCCGCCTCGACGGCAGAGCCGGTCAGGCCGCGGGCGAATCGCCGCAAACGGGGCAGAACGGCAATGAGCTGGTCGCCGACCGACACGCTCACGGCCCCGCCTCCCGAAGGAGGCGGGTCGCCTGGACTAACCTGACAGGGTGACAACGGGTCGCGATGGGGCTTATTCCCTGGCGAAAGCCGGCCAATCCGGGCGGGGCGGCGGCCCAATGGCCTCCGCGCGGCCCGGTCGGTGGCTAAAAATGCGGCGGAGCTGCCGTATGAGGTATTTTAGAGAGGGGATCTGCCCATGAGAAGAGCAGGACCGGCGCTGGTATCGGTGACGCTTCTGGGACTGATGATTAATAGCATATTAACCATGCCGGCGCGTGCCGGTTGCGCCGCCGAGCTGCAGGCGCTCCGCGCCACGCTCGCCTCGGTCAGCGACCCCCACCGCCACGAGGAGCTGCAGAAGCTCCTCGACGAGGCGGCGAAGGACGACGAGGCCGGCCGCGCCGAGCCGTGCGGCCAGGCGGCGCCGCACGCCGAGGCTCTCGTAAAGAGCTGAGGCTTCACAAAGCCGCAGGCGCGCGTCTATTGTGTCGCGCCGAGCGCGGCGGCCCGGGGGCGAGGGGCGAGGGAAGTCCGATCCGATGAAAATCAGCGTTGCCAAGGAGCGCCGTCCCGACGAGCGGCGCGTTGCCTGCTCGCCCGACACGGCGAAGCGATTGGTCGGGCAGGGCCACGAGGTGGTGGTCGAGGCCGGCGCCGGGGCCGGCGCCGCCTTTCCCGACCAGGCCTACGAGGCGGCGGGCGCGCGGATCGCCGCCGACGCCGCCGCGGCGCTCGGCGCCGGCGACATCGTGCTCAAGGTGCAACGGCCCTTGCGCGCCGGCGAAGGCGCCTTCGACGAGCTCGCGCTCATCCGGCGCGGCGCGGTGCTGGTGGGGTTGCTACAGCCGCTGCAGCGCCGCGAGGATGTCGAGGCCTATGCCAAGGCCGGCATTGCCGCCTTCGCCATGGAGCTGGTGCCGCGCATCACCCGCGCGCAGACCATGGACGTGCTCTCCTCGCAGGCGAATCTCGCCGGCTACAAGGCGGTGCTCGACGCCGCCGACGAGTTCGGCCGTGCCATGCCGATGATGATGACCGCCGCCGGCACCATCCCGCCGGCGCGCGTCCTGGTGATGGGCGCCGGCGTCGCCGGGCTGCAGGCGATCGCCACGGCGCGGCGGCTCGGCGCCGTGGTCTCGGCGACCGACGTGCGCTACGCCGCCAAGGAGCAGGTGGAGAGCCTCGGCGCCAGCTTCCTCGCCGTCGACCTCGAGGCGATGAAGGCGATGGAGACGGCGGGCGGCTACGCCAAGGAGATGAGCGAGGATTTCGCCCGGCGCCAGCGCGAGCACGTCACCGAGGCGCTCAAAAAGATCGACATCGTCATCTGCACCGCGCTCATCCCCGGCCGCAAGGCGCCGGTGCTGATCACCCGCGACATGGTGGCGGCGCTGCGCCCGGGCTCGGTGATCGTCGACCTCGCGGTCGAGCAGGGCGGCAATGTCGAGGGCAGCGAATTCGGCAAGACGGTGCAGAGCGCCAACGGCGTCACCATCATCGGCCACGCCAACGTGCCCTCGCGCATCGCCGTCGACGCGAGCAACCTCTATGCCCGGAACCTGCTGGCCTTCGTGGCGCTGCTCATCGACAAGGACAAGACCCTCAGGATCGACACCGCCGACGAGATCGTCAAGGCGACCTTGCTGACCCGCGACGGCGCCATCGTCCATCCCCAGCTGGCGCCCGCGCCGGCGGCAGGAGCGTGACCCCATGGAGCACACCGACGTCTTCGTCTTCTTCCTCACCGTCTTCGTGCTCGCCTGCTTCGTGGGGTACTACGTCGTCTGGCGGGTGACGCCGGCGCTGCATTCGCCACTGATGAGCGTCACCAACGCCATCTCCAGCGTCATCATCGTCGGCGCGCTGATCGCCGCCGGCCCGGCCGGGTTCAGCTTCTCCAAGGTGATGGGCTTCCTCGCCGTCATCCTCGCCTCGGTCAACATCTTCGGCGGGTTCATCGTGACCCAGCGCATGCTGCAGATGTTCCAGAAGAAGAAGACGAAATAGGAGCCCCGGCCCCGTGAGCGCGAACCTCGCAGCATTGCTCTATCTCGTCGCCTCGATCTGCTTCATCATGGCGTTGCGCGGGCTTTCCTCGCCCGAGACGGCGCGCGGCGGCAACCTCTACGGCATCGCCGGCATGGTGATCGCCGTCGCCACCACCCTGGCCTCGCCGGGCGTGCTGAGCTACGGCATCATCCTGGTCGGCATCGTCATCGGCGGCGCCATCGGCACCTTCATTGCGCTGCGCATCCAGA
>JASHTP010000102.1 GCA_030040495.1 Alphaproteobacteria bacterium | reverse complement strand
ACCCGCCGGAGGGCTGGTGGCTGACCAAATACCGGCTCACCACCAAGGCCTATCTCGCGCTCATCCGCGCGGTCTGGCAGGCGCTGGAGCTGCAGCGGCCGGTGGTGATGGGCTGCTCGATGGGCGGCGCCATCGTGCTGAAGCTCGCCGCCGACCATCAGCAGGAGTTGCGCGGCATCATCGGCCTCGAAAGCGGCGCCTACGCGCCCGGCCGCTACAACGACTTCCTGCACCACCCGGCGATCCATGGCGGCGAGCTCTGCGCCAGCTACACCTACGGGCTCAACTCGCCCTTCAGCCCGGAGCCGGGCCGGCGCGAGAACTGGTGGTACTACAGCCAGTCCGGCCCCGGCGTCTATCAGGGCGACGTGCATTTCTACAGCAACGACTGGGACGCGCGCGACGACATTCGCCGCATCGACACCGGCCGTTGCAAGGTGTCGCTGCTCACCGGCGAGTACGATTACTCCTGCACGCCGGCGATGACCGAGGCGGTGGCCAGGGCCATCCCCGGCGCGCGCTTCCGCATCATGCCGCGCATGGGGCATTTCCCCATGGTCGAGAACTATCAGGATTTCCGCGACTATCTGCTGCCCGAGCTCGACTTCATGGCGGCGGGGTAAGGCCGCGGCGCGCGCCGCGGCCTGTTTCGCTCACACCCAGATCGGCTTCGCCAGCGCCTGGTCGGTCGGATAGACGGTGACGGGCACGCCCTTCTGCCACTGCACGATGACCAGCGGCGCGTCGACGCGGCGGCCGTTGGCGTCGAACTTGATGTGGCCGCCGGCGAAGAACTTGGCCGAGCTCTCGCTCGTGTCCATGGCGCGGATCGCGGCGGCGACCTTGCGCCGGTCGGCGACGCCGGCCTGCTCGAGCGCGTCCTTCAGGACCCAGACATGGCCGTAGGCGCACAGGCTGTCCTGGCCGAGCCAGGGCTCGCCGGTGCGCTTCTTGTAGCGCGCCACGAGATCGCCCTGGTCCTTCGTGCTCCAATTGGCGAGCGTCACCAGCACGTCCTCGAGCGGCTCGGGCCCGGCGACCTTGAGCAGCTCCGGCGTCGCCAGATGCGCGCCGTTGCCGACCACGGGAAGCTTGGTCGCGGGAATGCCCATCTCCACCATCTTCTGCAGCAGCAGGCTGTCGTCGGGCACCGCCGTCGGCACCAGGAAGAGGAAATCGGGCCTGAGGGCGCGCACCTTGGCGATGAGCGGCGTCGCATCGGAGAGCGGCGGCGTGAAGGTCTCCTGCGCCAGCAGCTTGAGCCCCGCCTTCTCGAGCCCGCCGGCGATCATCGGCTTGACGAAGCTCACCGGCGCCGCGGTGTTGTCCATGACGATGGCGGTGGTGGCAGGACGCTTGACCCCGGCCGCTTTCGCCAGCTCCAGAATGGTCGGCAGCGCCAGCTCCGCCTGCCGGTCGCCGGTCGCCGAGGTCTGGAAGATGTAGTGGAAGCCGCGATTGGTGATCTGGTCGGAATAGGACAGGGTGAGCCAGGGAATCTCGGCGCGCTCGGTCACCTCGGTCACCGCCAGGGTGAAGGTGCTGAGCCAGGCGCCGACGCCGCCGACGAGGTCGGGCTCTTGCGCCACCAGGCGCTGCGCCGCGTTCTTGGCCTTCTCCGCGGTGTCGCCGGTGTCGGCGACGATGAGCTTCAGCTTGGCGCCGCCCAGCGCCTTGATGCCGCCGGCGGCGTTGATGTCGTCGACCGCCATCTCGGCGCCTTCGCGCTCGAGCAGGCCCTGGCGCGCCCAGGGGCCGGAGAGCGGCACCACCAGCGCGATCTTGACCTCCTTGGTCTCGGCCGGCGCGCGGCGCGGCAATGCGGCCATTGCCGCGGTGAGGCTGGCGCCGCCCAACGCCCGAAGCACGGTCCTGCGATGAATCGTCATGGTTCCCTCCCGTCTTTCCCTTGTGGTCACATGCCGAGATACACGGCTCTGATGCGGTCGTCGGCCATCAGCGCCGCGCTCGTCCCGGCGAGCACGACGCGCCCCGTCTCCAGAACATAGCCGAAGTCGCAGGATTGCACCGCTTCCGCGACGCGCTGCTCGACCAGCAGGATGGTGAGCCCGTCCTCGCGGTGAAGCTCGGCGATGCGCTCGAAGATGGCATCCGCCACCGCCGGGGCGAGGCCCATCGACGGCTCGTCGAGCATGAGCAGGCGCGGCTGCGAGGCGATGCCGCGGCCGATCGCCAGCATCTGCTGCTCGCCGCCGGAGAGCGTGCCGGCAAGCTGGTGGCGCCGCTCGAACAGCACCGGAAAGAGCGCGAAGATGCGCTCGAAGCCCTGCGCCGGGGCGCGCCGGCGCGCGGCATAGGCGCCCATCTCCAGATTCTCGAGCACGGTGAGCGAGGCGAAAGGCTGGCGCCCCTCCGGCACATGGGCGATGCCGAGATGGGCGCGCGCGGCCGGCGCCAGCGCCAGCAGGTCGCTGCCCTCGTAGCGGATGCTCCCGGCGGCGGGCGGCACGGTCCCGGAGATCGCCTTGAACAGCGTCGTCTTGCCGGCGCCGTTGGGGCCGACGATGGCGACGAAGCTTCCGGCCTCGACCTTGAGCGAGACGCCGGCGAGCGCGTTGAGCCCGCCATAGGTGACGCCGAGGCCGTCGATCTCAAGCATGGCTCGCCGCCCATTTCTTGCCGAGATAGGCCTCGACCACCGCCCGGTCCGCCGTCACCTCGCGCGGGCTGCCGGAGGCGAGGACGCCGCCATGATCGAGCACGATGAAGCGATGAGCGAGCCGCACCATCGCCGCCATGGTGTGCTCGATGATGACGATGGTGAGGCCGGCGGCGGAGAGCGTCCGGATCACTGCGAGCAGTTCCTCGACCGCGCCGGCGCCGAGCCCGGCGAGCGGCTCGTCCATCAGCAGCAGGCGCGGGCGGCCGGCGAGCGCGCGGGCAAGCTCCATCAGCCGCAAATCGCGGTTGCTGAGCCCGCCGGCGAGATCGCCGGCGCGCGCGGCGAGGCCGACGCGGGCCAAGGCGTCCGCCGCCGCCGCGCGGGCGGCGCGCGCATCCTTGGCGCCGACATAGGCGCCGACGAGCACGTTCTCCAGCACGCTCATGCGCGGAAAGGCGCGCACCACCTGGAACGTCCGGCCGATGCCCAGGCGGCAGATCCGGTTGGGCTTGCGCCGGCCGAGATCCTGGCCGGCGAAGGCGACGCTGCCGCGATCCGGCGGGAGAAAGCCGTTCAGCAGGTTGAAGAGCGTGGTCTTGCCGGCGCCGTTGGGGCCGATGATGCCGAGGATCTCGCCCTCGGCGACGGCGAAGCTCACCTCCTGCACCGCGCGCAGCCCGCCGAAAGCCTTGGAGAGCCCCCTCACCTCGAGGAGCGGCGCGCCGGTGGCGGCGGCCGCCGGCGGCAGCGGCGCGGCGGGTGCGGGTGCGGGCGGCAGCGCGATC
>JASHTP010000101.1 GCA_030040495.1 Alphaproteobacteria bacterium | reverse complement strand
CGCTGATCTGGGGCGCGCTGGTCGGGTTGGTGCGGGCCGGCGCGGCGGGCGCGGTGGCGCTCGACGAGAGGGCGGTCGATCAAGCGGCCCGCCTGATGTGGCGGAGCCTGGCGAAGCGAGGAGGCGAGCGATGAGCGAGAGCAGACGGCCCTTGGCGTTGGTCACGGGAGCCTCGAGCGGCATCGGCGCCGCGCTGGCGCGCGAGCTCGCCGCCGACGGGCACGATCTCATCCTGGTGGCGCGGAGCGGCGCGGCGCTGGAGGCGCTCGCCGCCGAGCTTCGGGCGCGCTTCGGCGCGGCGGCGAGCGTGCTCCCTGCCGACCTCGCCCGGCCCGGCGCCGCCGCCGAGCTCTTCGCCCGCATCGGCGGCCGCGCCGTCGATGTGCTGGTCAACAATGCCGGCTTCGGCGACAACGGCCCCTTCCACGAGGCCGATCCCGCGCGCATCGACGGCATGATCGGGCTCAATATCGGCGCGCTCACCGCGCTGACGCGGCTCTGCCTGCCGGGCATGGTGGCGCGCCGGCGCGGCCGCGTGCTCAATGTCGCCTCGACCGCCGCCTTCCAGCCGGGGCCGATGATGGCGGTCTATTGCGCCAGCAAGGCCTATGTCCTGAGCTTCAGCCTGGCGCTCGCCGAGGAGCTGCGCGGCAGCGGCGTCGCCGTCACCGCCCTCTGCCCGGGCGCCACCGCGACCAACTTCATCCACGAGGCCAAGATCGAGGACATCGCGCTCTTCAACCTGCCGGGGATGAGCGTGATGAGCCCCGAAGCGGTCGCGCGCAGCGGCTACCGGGCGCTGCGGCAGCGCAGGCGGGTGGTGGTCACCGGCCTCAACAACCGCATCGGCGCCTTCTTCGGCAGCATCCTGCCTTATGGCCTGGTGCTGCCGGTGGCGCGGCGCATGCTGGCCTCGGGGCGCTAGCGCCGCGCTTGCCTTTCCGCGGTCTCCCGGCTATAAACCGCGCCTTCCCGACGGCTGGCCGCGCATTCTCAGCGCCCTCGGGCATGCCTCGCCGTCGCACCCAAATCCTTGCGAAAGGACCGAAATGCCCAAGATGAAGACCAAGAGCGGGGCGAAGAAGCGCTTCAAGCGCACCGCCTCGGGCAAGATCAAGGCGGCGGTCGCGCATAAGCGCCACCGCCTGATCAGCAAGCCCAAGCAGATGAAGCGCAAGGCGCGCGGCACCTTCACGCTGGAGAAGGGCGACCAGAACCTGGTGCTGACCTACATGCCTTATATGAGGGGCTGAGCCATGGCACGCGTCAAACGCGGCGTCACCGCCCATGCGCGTCACAAGAAGATGCTGGGCCTCGCCAAGGGCTATCGCGGGCGCGCCAAGAACGCCTTCCGCGTCGCCATCGAGAAGGTCGAGAAGGGGCTGCGCTACGCCTATCGCGACCGGCGGGCGAAGAAGCGCAATTTCCGCTCGCTGTGGATCCAGCGCATCAATGCCGGCGTGCGCGCCGAGGGGCTGACCTATTCCGAGTTCATCAACGGCGTGAAGCGCGCCGGCCTGCAGATCGACCGCAAGGTGCTCGCCGATCTCGCCGTGCGCGAGCCCGCGGCGTTCAAGGCGATCGTCGCCGAGGCGCAGGCGGCGCTCAAAGGCTGAGCGATGACCGGCGCACGCCGCAGCGGGCGATTTACCAACGGGACCTGTCGCTAGGCCCCGGCGGATGGATCGCGCGAGCAAAGGGGCCGATCCGGCCCCTTTTTCGTGCTAGGACTCTGAACTCATGGAACGCCTCGACCATATCCGCGACGAGATCCAGCGCCTGGTGAAGCAGGCGGCGAGCCTCGAGGCGCTCGAGCAGGCGCGCGTCGCGCTGCTCGGCCGCAAGGGCCGCATCACCGAGCTGATGAAGGGGCTCGGCGCGCTCGCGCCCGAGGCGCGGCGCGAGCTCGGCGCGGCGTTGAACCGGCTCAAGGGCGAGGCCGAAGAGGCGATCGCCCATGCGGCGCGCCGGCTCGAGGACGAGGCGCTGCGCGCGCGGCTCCGCGAGGAGCGCGTCGATGTGACCCTGCCGGTGCGCGCCGAGAGCGAGGGCCGCGTCCATCCCTTGAGCCAGACCATCGACGAGATCGTCGCCATCTTCGGCGAGATGGGCTTCAGCGTCGCCGAAGGCCCGGACATCGAGGACGATTTCCACAATTTCACCGCCCTCAACATCCCGCCCGAGCATCCCGCCCGCCAGGAGCAGGACACCTTCTACCTGCCGGAGCACCGCGACGGCCGCAAGGTGCTGCGCACCCATACCTCGCCGGTGCAGATCCGCACCATGCAGAAGGTCAAGCCGCCGATCCGCATCATCGTGCCCGGCCGCACCTTCCGCAGCGACCACGACGCGACCCACTCGCCGATGTTCCATCAGGTCGAAGGCCTGGTCATCGACAAGACGACGCATATGGGGCATCTGAAAGGCTGCCTCGTCGAGTTCTGCCGCGCCTTCTTCGACATCGACGATCTGCCGGTGCGCTTCCGCCCGAGCTACTTCCCCTTCACCGAGCCTTCGGCCGAGGTCGATATCGGCTGCTCGCGCGAAGGCGGCGGCTTGCGCATCGGCGCCGGCGGCTCCTGGCTCGAGATCCTCGGCTCCGGCATGGTCCATCCCAAGGTGCTGGCCAATTGCGGCATCGATCCCTCGGAGTATCAGGGCTTCGCCTTCGGCATGGGCATCGAGCGCGTCGCCATGCTCAAATACGGCATCCCCGATCTGCGCGCGATCTACGACAATGATCTGCGCTGGCTCAGGCATTACGGCTTCCTGCCGCTCGACCTGCCGTCGATGGTGGGAGGGCTGGCGCGATGAAGACGACGCTCGCCTGGCTCAAGACGCATCTCGAGACCGGCGCCAGCCTCGACGAGATCGTCGCGGCGCTGGTCATGTCGGGCCTCGACGTCGATGCCGTCGAGAACCGCGCCAAGGATCTCGCCCCCTTCATCGTCGCCCGCGTGGTCTCGGCCGAGCCGCATCCCAACGCCGACAAGCTGCGCGTCTGCCTCGTCGACACCGGCAAGGAGCGGGTGCAGGTGGTGTGCGGCGCGCCCAACGCCCGCGCCGGCATGCTCGGCGTCTTTGCGCCGCCCGGCGCCACCATCCCCGAGAGCGGCATGGTGCTGAAGCAGAGCACCATCCGCGGCGTGCCGTCGAACGGCATGCTGTGCTCGCCCGCCGAGCTCGGCCTCTCCGCGGATCACGCCGGGATCATCGAGCTCGACGGCGACCTGCCCGTGGGCCGGCCCTTCGCCGCGGTGCTGGGGCTCGACGATCCCGTGCTCGACATCAAGGTGACGCCGAACCGCGGCGACTGCCTCGGCGTGCGCGGCATCGCCCGCGACCTCGCCGCCGCCGGGCTCGGCCGCTTGAAGCCGCTCGACGCGACGCCGGTCGCCGGCCGCTTCCCCTGTTCCTTCGCGGTCCATCTCGCCGGGCCCGACGACAAGGCCTGCCCGCTCTTCGTCGGCCGGGTGGTGCGCAACCTGCGCAACCGGCCGAGCCCGCGCTGGCTGCAGGATCGGCTGACGGCGATCGGGCTCAGGCCCATCTCGGCGCTGGTCGACATCACCAACTTCGTCACCTTCGATCTCGACCGGCCGCTCCACGTCTTCGACGCCGACAGGATCTCGGGCGACCTGGTCGTGCGCGGCGCGCGGCCGGGCGAGAGCCTCATGGCGCTCAACGGCAGGAGCTACGAGCTCGACGCCGAGATGACGGTGATCGCCGACGACCGCGAGGTGCTGAGCCTCGGCGGCGTCATCGGCGGCGACAGCACCGGCTGCACCGAGGCGACGCGCAACGTCTATATCGAGGCCGCCCTCTTCGACCCCGTGCGCACCGCGGCCACCGGGCGAAGGCTGCAGATCCAGAGCGACGCGCGCTACCGCTTCGAGCGCGGGCTCGATCCCGAGTTCGTGCGGCCCGGCATCGAGATCGCGACGCGGCTGGTGCTCGAGCTCTGCGGCGGCGAGCCGAGCGCGGTCGCGGTCTCCGGCGCGGTGCCGGACTGGCGGCGGCGCTACGCCTTCCGTCCCGAGCGCACGCACACGCTGGGCGGGCTCGCGGTGCCGGCGGCGGAATCGCGGCGCATCCTCGAGGCGCTCGGCTGCGCGGTGAGCGAGGACGGCGCCCGGCTCGCGGTCGAGCCGCCATCCTGGCGCGGCGACATCGAGGGCGAGGCCGATCTCGTCGAGGAGGTGCTGCGCATCCACGGCTACGACCGCATCCAAGCCCAGCCGCTCGCGCGCGAGACGGCGCTGCCCAAGCCGGCCTTGACGCCGCTGCAGCGGCGCCGCGGCTTCGTCCGCCGCACGCTTGCCGCGCGCGGGCTGGTCGAGGCGGTGACCTTCTCCTTCATGCCGAAGAAGCTCGCCGAGCTCTTCGGCGCCGCGCCCAAGAGCCTTGCCATCGTCAACCCGATCAGCGCCGATCTCGACCAGATGCGGCCGTCCATCCTGCCCAATCTCCTCATGGCGGCGCAGCGCAACGCCGACCGCGGCTTCGGCGACGGCGCGCTCTTCGAGCTCGGCCCGCAATATCGCGACGACACGCCCGACGGCCAGGATCTCGTCGCCGCCGGCATTCGCCTCGGCCGCACCGGAGCCAAGCGCTGGGACGATCCCGGCCGCCCGGTCGACGCCTTTCTCGCCAAGGCCGACGCGCTCGCGGCGCTCGCCGCCGCCGGCGCCGCCGCCGAAAGCCTGCAGGTGAGTGCCGAGGCGCCGGAATGGTATCACCCCGGCCGCGCCGGCGCGCTCCGGCTCGGGCCGAAGCTGCTGGGCTATTTCGGCGAGATCCATCCCGGCGTGCTGCGCGAGATGGATGTCGACGGGCCGGCGGCGGGCTTCGAGATCTTCGTCGATCAGGTGCCGCTGCCCAAGAGCCGGCGCGGGCGGGCGCCGCTGAAGCTTTCGCCGTTCCAGCCGGTGGAGCGCGACTTCGCCTTCACCGTCGATGCCGGGCTTCCCGCCGAGACCCTGCTGCGCGCGGCGCGCGGCGTCGACAAGAAGCTCATCGCCGAGGTGCGCCTCTTCGACGTCTATGAAGGCGCCGGCTTGGGCGAGGGCAAGAAATCGCTCGCTATCACCGTCGTCCTGCAGCCGGAAGACGCGACGCTGACCGACGCGGCGCTGGAAGCCTTCTCGCAAAAGCTCGTCGCCGCCGTCGAAAAGGCGACGGGCGGGACGCTGCGGGGGTAGCGATGCTGCATGTCGATCAAGCGTCCTTCGACAGGCTCAGGATGAGGACGTTTCTTTGCGGCCCTTGGAAGATGCCCAAAAGAGATCTTCCTCATCCTGAGCCTGTCGAAGGACGCACTGCAGTCTTGCAGCTCGTCCACAGAGCCACATGATCGCGTTTGCCAAGATCCAGAAAGCCGCCGAAAAGCGCCTTGGCGCCGAGGCGCTGGCGGCGCGGCTGCCGGCGGTGAAATCGCCGGCGCAGCTGAAGCAGCTCGGCGATGACCGCTATCTCTCGCTGATGTCGCTGCGCGTCTTTCGCGCCGGGCTCAAGCACGAGATGGTCGATGCCAAATGGCCGGATTTCGAGAAGGCGTTCAAGGGCTTCGACCCGAAGCGGGTGCGCGCCATGAGCGATGAGGATGTCGAGAAGCTGATGGAGGACAAGCGCCTCATCCGCCATCTCGGCAAGCTCAAATCGGTGCAGGCGAACGCCGCGGCGATGTGCGCGGTCGCCGCCGAGCATGGCAGCTTCGGCGCCTGGCTCGCCGACTGGCCGGGCAGCGACATCGTCGGGCTCTGGGATGCACTGGGGAAGCGCTTCAGCCAGCTCGGCGGCAATTCCGGCGCCTATTTCCTGCGCATGGCGGGGAAGGACACCTTCGTGCCGACGCCGTTCGTGGTGAAGGCGCTGATTCACTGGGGCGCCCTCGACGGCGAGCCCAAGGGCAAGGCGGGCCGCGCGCAGCTTCAGGCGCTCTTCAACGGCTGGGCGGCGGAGACCCGAATGCCGCTCGCGCATCTCTCGATGACCCTCGCCGCCTCGGTCGATTGACGCGCTTGCCGTTGCGCTCCCTGCCGCTCACCCCTATCTTTCCCGCGTCTTCCAGCACTGGCGCATGACCGATCTCTCGCATATCCGCAACTTTGCGATCATCGCCCATATCGATCACGGCAAGTCGACTTTGGCCGACCGCCTGATCCAGCTCTGCGGCGGGCTCGAGGAGCGCGAGA